>JAJUFK010000010.1 GCA_029266015.1 Bacteroidota bacterium | reverse complement strand
CCGATGTATACCCAACACACGAGGCTACTAACCGTGATGGTGTTGAGGTGTATGGAATGGCAAATATACCTTTAGTATCAGTAAGTACAGCATTACTCCCATCAGCCCAAAATACACTTGCACCTACAAGTGGTTGTTTGCTAACATCTTCTACAGTGCCCTGTAACAAAGGCATATCTTGTTGTGCCATAAGATATGTGTTGCTCACCGCAGTGAGCAACAGCACTATTAAATAAGACCTCATTAATGAGAATGTCCGCAACTACTACCACCACCTTGTAAGTAGGCACAACATTTAGGAAGTTTGTTGTATGCTTCCATATTTGGTTCTACAAGGCTTGTTTTATGTCCGGCTTGAGCTATAGAATTGTGTATAGCTTGTGACGTAACTTTAGAACAGTCATAAATTACAGTAATTTGGTGCGAGTCTTTGTTCCATTCTGCCGATTTTACACCTTTAACAAGGGCAGCATTTTCTATACGTGTTTTACACATTGAACAAGATCCCATTACAGTAAACGTTTCGGTAACTATACCTTGTTTAGTTGATGTTTGTGTATGAGAACTCTGTTTTGGGCATGACTCTTTTTTTGAGCATGATTCTCGTTTAGTGCACGTATCTTTTTTGGGACATTCTTTTGATGTACTTGCGCAACATTGTTCTTTGTTTACTCCTGATTTTGCACAACATGCTTTTTCTTGTGCTTGTGTTGAGGTAAATGTAAGTAATCCTATGCTTACAAATACTATTGTTATAATTGTTTTCATTGTTCTACTTTTTAATTGGTAAATAATTGTTAGTTTTGAGTTATATAATAAAACAAATACATTGTTTGTAATATATAATTATCTACACACAAACAAATTACCCGTAAAAAATATATGAACAATACAAGGAAACTAAATCTTCGGGAGGAGGAGAGGAATATTCAATAAATAAATTTGATTGTACTCTTTCAGAAGTATTTTCATAAGTTATAAGCATTTGTTTAGCAATATGTATTGGATATAATTGAATAGAAGGCGATTGAGAAACATATTGGGTATTGTTTAAATATTGCAAAATAATAGTTGTATTTGTACAACAACTTTCATGAGTTTGTGAGTTTTTTATACTACATGTGGCGTGAGCATTACAACATGATTTTTGTTTGTTTTCAGTTTTACAACATTCATAATTTTCATGTATATCACAAGAAATATTTGATTTGTCAAATAATTGTATATCTGCTATAGAATTATGACACATATGCACATGTGTTATGATACCTACTTGTAATAATAGGTATATACCAAATATTGCTATGGTTACAATTTTTTTCATTGTATATACATAAAGTATGTGTTACAAATATACATGTAAAAACAACAATTTAGACTTACATGTTGTGTAAAGTTTACATGTAATTTTTGCTGAGTATAATTAATTAATAGTATGATTTTTTTATAGAAATCATTATGTGAATATATGCTACTTGAGTGTAAAAGTGTACATTTGTAAAAAAAATGCAATGGTATGGATAAAACTGTTCGCACACTCGATTACGAGAAAATCCTGAGAATCTTAGAAGATACTGAGGAAAAATATGTTTTTGAAAAAGTAAACTTAGTTCCTAAAGAAGACGATTTGGAGACCAAATTACGTAATTATGTTAATTACAGCAAAATGAATCGTAAAGCGGTGCTGGGTATTGACATTTACAAATACAGTTCATATGAGCCGTTTGAACAAATTCTGGTACCGGTAATGTTTAAATTACTATTTCGCGAAACCATAGAAATGTGTTTTAAAAATCATGCTTTCTTTTTTCAAAAATATACTAAAGAAGAAATAGAAGAAAACTTTATTTCAACCGGTGACGGAGGTTTTGTAATTTTTGATATACCGCTTCATGCATTACTGTTTGCTTGTAATTTTGCTATAGCTCTTCGAACATATAATTCATATCATTTTTATCCAAAACTTCGTAAAATTATTGGAGGAGCAAGTTTGCGGTATGCTATAACCTATGATAATTTGTATTATTTTGATAAAAGTCATTATGGTAGAGCAATTATAAATAATGCTCGTATCTTAAATAAAGATACACTCAATCGTTGTATTATTGACCAAAATGTGTATGATTGGTTTACGTTGAATATTGATGGTATGGAAAATTTGCAATTGCTTACTATTGATGATATTGCAAGTATTTACGATATTCAGGGCAGTTATGATTTTCAAATTTTAGAAGAACATCCCGATGCAATTTTTGGTACTACATCAACTCGCGAAAGTGGAATTATAAATTCCGATGTTTTAAAGATTGGTGAAATTCAATCAAAGGAATCTACGCTGAGTGTTTACAATATTCATGTGCAAGTTGCAAGTAAGTGGCAACGAACAGATTCGCAACGTATGATTACAGTAAGTTTAGGCAATTTAAATACATCTCATTTATTATAGAAATATGGAAACAGTGTTAAGTGGAATTCGTCCTACAGGAAATTTACATTTAGGAAATTATTTTGGTGCAGTACAGAATTTTATAAAAATGCAGGAATCATACAACTGCTTTTTCTTTATTGCCGACTGGCATTCACTTACCACACATCCTACACCTCAAGATTTACATAACAATGTAACTCAAATACTTGCCGAATATTTAGCTTGTGGAATAGACCCCGAAAAGGCAACGTTATATGTTCAAAGTGAAGTTCCCGAGATTGCCGAGTTGTATTTGTTGCTTAATATGAATGCCTATGTTGGTGAATTAGAACGAACAACCACATTCAAAGATAAAGTTCGTGCACAACCAGAAAATGTAAATGCGGGGTTACTTACGTATCCGGTTTTGCAAACAGCTGATATTATAATACATAAGGCTACAAAAGTGCCTGTTGGTAAAGATCAGGAACAAAATGTTGAAATTGCACGAAAATATGCCCGTAGATTTAATCAAATGTATAATGTAGAATGTTTTCCTGAACCTATGCCGTTTAATTTCGGTGAAAATCTCGTAAAAATTCCCGGTCTCGATGGTAGCGGAAAAATGGGTAAAAGTGAAGGGAACGGTATATTTTTATATGAAGATGCAGAATCTATTCGTAAAAAAGTAATGCGTGCAGTAACCGATGCCGGACCAACTATACCAAATTCTGAAGTAAGTGAACCAATTCAGAATTTATTTACTATTATGAAATCGGTATCAAAACCAGAAACATTACAATTTTTTACCGAAGCTTATGCAAATTGTACTATTCGCTATGGCGATTTAAAAAAGCAATTAGCAGAAGATATTATTGCTTTTACCAGTCCTTTTAAACAAAGAATAGATGACATAAAAGCAAATAAAAAATATTTGCATGATGTGGTAAATTTAGGAACCCAAAAAGCTCGCGAAAGTGCTTCAAAAACGTTACAAGAAGTTAGAAATATTATTGGGTTTAAACAATGGTAGATTAGCTCAAAAATTGTTCTACATATCTTACAATAGTAGAAGAAGCCCCTTTATTTGCTAATACAAATTGTTGTGCATTCTTGCCACAGTGCTCACGATATTCTTTGTCGGCAATAAGTTTTGATAGAATAGCATAACATTCTTCTTCATTAGTAACAGAAAAGGCAGCACCTATTTTTTGTAATTGAATAGCTTCGTATGAATTAATGTGTTTTGGTCCAAATACCACAGGATTTTTAAGTATAGCCGGTTCGGCTACATTATGCACTCCGGTAGAAAATGCACCTCCTACATAGGCCACATCACTTATATGGTATATTTTGGCAAGCATTCCAATAGTATCTATTATTGCAACATCACAAGTAGTACAATCAGTTTCTTTTTTCGAAAATTCCGTATATCGTTCACTTACAATATTTGCTTGCAATAATTCTTTTTGAATAGCAGCTATATGATTCTCGTGTAATTCATGAGGAACTAATATTAATTGTAAGTCATTTCGTTGTTTAAATATTTTTATTATAGCAGGCAGTAGGTGTTTTTCGTCGGCAGGCCATATACTACCTGCTATGAATGTTACTTGTTTTTTGTGTGCAAATAGTTGTATAGCAGGTTGTGATTGTATTTGTTCGGCTTTTTGAATAATTTGATCGTAGCGAGCGTCACCGGCTACTATTAAACGTTCAGGGAAAGGAAAAATTCGCATGAAGTGTTGTTTATATTCTTCAGAAACAGGAAAAATAGTGTGAATATGAGAATAAAATAATTTATTGATATATGCTAAAATACCTTTGTGTCGAGTTGAGTCCTGTGCTAATTCTGCTGAACATAATAGAATAGGGATATTACGCATATGTGCCGCACACACAAAGCCTGGCCATACATCGTATTTAGAAATTATCCATACTGCCGGACGAATTTTATTGAGGAAAAAATATGCAGTAAATACAACATCAAATGGTAAATAGAGAGCGGCATCAATATCTGTTTTTTTTGCATGTCGCATACCCGAAGGCGAAAAAAATGTTGCAATTATATATAAATCGGTATGGTTCTGTTTTAGTTGTTTAATTATTGGAATTGACTGTTCCCATTCACCTACCGACGCACTATGTATAAGAATTACTTTTTTGTTGTTTGAAGCTGTAACAATACTTGGTATATTCTTTATTTGATAAATTCTGCCAAGTAATCCTTCACGTATCTTTTTATTCCAAAGAGCTGCAAAACAAAATAATGGTATATAAAGTAGGCAATATACAATTGTATACAATACTATAAAAATATACATATGTAATTATTTAGAATTAAAGATTTTTACAGCTAAGTTGTAAACAGTATCAACTTCTATTAACTTCATACAAGCAAAGGTTTTTTTCGGACAATAATTCATACCCATTTTTGTACATGGTCTGCATTCTAATTCTACCTGAGCTACTCTACTTTGCTCAAGTATAGGGAAGTATCCAAATTGACGAACAGTTGGCCCGTATATACCTACTACGGGTACATTGAGCGATTCAGACATGTGTAACATGCCGGTATCGTTAGCTATGGTAAGTTGGGCTCTATTGAGCAATGCAGCAGATTGACTTAAATCAAATACTCCGGCTACACTTAATACATTACCTTTGCATTGTGCTGCTATAGATTCACATATTTGTTTTTCTTTGTATCCTCCCAATAGAACAACTTGGGTTGGTAATAGTTTGAGTATTTTTTTTGTAAGTTCCAAGAAATTTTCTTCACTCCATTGTTTATTTGTGAAACTTGCACCGGGACAAATAACTACAATATTTTTATGGGGTTTTATGCCATTATCTTCTAAATAATTGTCAACAATTTGTTGAGCGTATTCGGGAACTACCAATTCGGTTTTTTTCCCATCGTTTTGTACGCCAATTTTACGTGCAGTATCTATAAAGCGAAGATATACAGGGCGAGGAACATTATATGCATCTAATTTCCATGCAATTAGTAAATACCGTTTCAGTACATGTTTTACAAATCTATAAATCTTGTGGGCACCTATGGTATATGATATAAACGTACTTCGCCAGTTTTTATGAATATCAAGTACTACATCGTAGTGTTGTTTACTCAGTTTTCGTCGTAGTCTCAATAATCCTTTGATACCGGCAGTAGAATCAAATTGATATACATGTGAAACATACGGCACACATTGCAGAATCGAAGCAAATTGACGTTTTACTACAAAATCTATTTGAGCATTGGGGTATGTATTTCGTAAACAACGAAGCAGAGCAGTAGTGAGTACTATATCTCCTATAGAACTGAGTCTGAAAACGAGGATTTTTTGTATTGGTTTCACTATTCTACGGTAACAGATTTTGCTAAATTTCTTGGTTGGTCAACATTGCAACCTCGCATTACGGCAATATAATATGATAAAAGTTGGAGTGGTATTACCGTTGTAAGCGGAGCCAATTGCATATGTGTTTCAGGAACTTCCAATACATGATTTGCAAGCCCTGCAATAGTTTTATCGCCTTTGCTTACTATTGCTATTACTATACCTTTACGTGCACGAACTTCTTGAATATTACTTACTACTTTTTCATATGATTTATCTTTAGTAGCAATAATTACTACCGGCATATTTTCATCAATTAAGGCTATTGGTCCATGTTTCATTTCTGCTGCAGGGTATCCTTCGGCATGAATATACGAAATCTCTTTCAGTTTAAGGGCTCCTTCTAATGCTACCGGGAATAAGCAACCTCTGCCTAAATAAATGAAATTAGTAGCGTTTTTATACAATTCGGCAATAGATTTATAATCTTCATTATGTGTTAATATTTCTTCAATCTTTTTAGGTATTGAATATAATTCGGCTATTAGTTCTTTATATTCTTGTTCAGCAATAGTGTTACGACGTTTTCCAAGCAACAATGCCATCATGGTTAATACTGTAACCTGAGCTGTAAATGCTTTAGTAGAAGCTACCCCTATTTCGGGCCCTGCATGAGTATATACTCCGGCATCGGTTTCGCGTGTAATGCTGGAACCAACCACATTGCATATTCCTAAAACTGTAGCACCTGCTTCTTTTGCTAAACGTACGGCAGCCAATGTATCGGCGGTTTCACCGCTTTGACTTATTGCTATTACTATATCTGTATTGTAAATTATAGGATTTCGGTATCGAAATTCCGAAGCATATTCCACTTCAACCGGTATTCGGGCAAAGTCTTCAATTAAATATTCACCAACCAGTCCGGCATGCCACGAAGTACCACAAGCAATTATTATAATTCGCTGAGCTGTATCTAATTTGTCAAACACACTGTATAATCCGCCTAAATATATTTCAGGTGGATTTTGTGATGCTCTTCCTCTAAATGTATCATTGATAGATTTGGGTTGTTCATATATTTCTTTAAGCATAAAATGCTCAAATCCGCCTTTTTCTATTTCTTCTATGTCAAGATCCAATTCTTGAATTATAGGGGTAAGAGAATCATTAAGGATAGTTTTTAATGTTAAATCTTCGGGTGTAAGTATAGCTACTTCTTTATCATTTAAATATATGATTCTGTTGGTATGTTCTATGATAGGTGTAGCATCAGAAGCAATAAAATATTCATTTACACCTACACCAATAACTAATGGGCTTCCATTACGGGCAGCAATTAATTTATTTGGTTCATCAGAACACATTATAACAAGTCCGTATGCTCCTATAACTTTTGTTAATGCCAATCGTACCGAAAGTTCGGCAGAAATATTTCCTTTTATATAAATATATTCTATTAAATTAGCTAATATTTCGGTATCTGTTTGGCTAACAAATGAATATCCTCTATCAATTAATTTTTTTTGTAATCGACTATAGTTTTCAATTATACCATTATGAATTACGGTAAATTTACCATTCATTGATGTATGAGGGTGAGCATTTACATCATTTGGTTCACCATGTGTTGCCCAACGGGTATGTCCAATACCGATGTGCGATGCAGTTTCTTTTTTATGTATAAAAGCCTCTAAGTCAGATACTTTACCACGTTTTTTGTATGTAGTTATTCCTCCGGGTTGTTGCAGTGCTATACCTGCCGAATCATATCCTCTATACTCTAAGCGTTTTAAACCATTTATTAAAATAGGATACGCTTCTTTACTCCCTATGTACCCAACTATACCACACATATTATTTAGTATAAATAATTTTTAATTTAGATTGTTTAACTAACGCATCAATTTTCAGCATGTTTCCATACAAATTATTTTCGGGCATTACCAATTCAAACATATAATTATTTGGGTTGTATTTATTATTGTTTGCTTGAGGCATTAATGCATTCAAATTGTATATATAATAAGTACTGTCGTAGGTATAACATTCAAGTGTTAATACTTTTGTTCCTGAAGGGTTATACACTAATAATTGGGGCATTTTTGCAGGGGTAAAATTAGGTTTAGTGTCAAGTACATATGGCACATATAGTTTTATAGAGTTATATACAACGCTTGAATCTTGCCATGCACCAATGCCCTGCAATGTAACACGTGTTTTGATGCCGCTAAATCCTTGAACATATGCAACATCTCCTTTGCTGTTGAGCATTGATGTAACTTCGGCTGAATGTATGTGATGAAACATAGACAGAGCTTGCAAATAAACTAAACTTGGGTCTTTTGTAGATGTAGCTGTGTATGGAGTTGCCGTAGGGGCCAAATCAACGCGGTATTTGGTAGTTCCTTTGCTTACATATATAGAAATTTGCGGATATACATTAAGAATTGCTGCGTTTTGATATGCTGATGTAACATATAAACCTTTGAATGTTTTGATAAATAGTGAATCAATTGTTTGTACATCTTTGGTTTGGTCATATATTGCTTGAATTCGAGCAAATACATTTGCTGCATATTGTTGAGGAAATGTAAAACTAAAATTTGAAGATGTATCAAAAACCGGTTTATATGATTTTTGACCAATTAGTAAACCTGTTTCAACAAGATTTTGTGGAATAATAGCGTCTTCATAATATGCCTTGCAATGATTTTTTGTTATACTATCGGTAAGCTCGTATATTTGAATAGTTTGTGTTTTATTAGTATCGCCATAATATTGCGAGCGTTCGTACATAATAAAACAAATTGAATCTAATGTACATTCTTTGAGTGGAGCGGTAAGAGATGTAAAATAAAATCGCGACATAAAATCGGCACGGGTCTGGGTACCATCGGCAAAGGAAGTACTTCCTATCATATACGTTATTTTTGATGAACGTATACTGTCGTCTTTTACAGGAATATATGATACCGTAACTGACGTAGAGTCAATATATGCACCTATAAAATCATCATCTTGCAATACTTCGGTTCCAAATGGAATTTTTTCTTTGTTACAAGAAAATAACAATGCTATACTTACAAAACATGCAATAATGCATATACGTGAATTATTCATATACAATAAAATTAGTCTAATAAACTATCGTAAAAATCAGAATATGCCTGCATGTAGTCTTCGGGTGATTGATACGGAAGTATTGGTTTTTTTGATGCTTCACTATATGCAATGAGTTCAGGATGAATAGTACTGCTGCCGTAAATAATTCCATCAGCTTGGTCTATTGCAAGTTTATTTATTGCCAACCAATCAGCACCTTTGGTTATTGATTGTAAATCTTGTTCTGAAATACCGTCAAAATGTACTTTTTTGATAAAATCTTTAGAAAATGTACGGGTAAAGGTATTATCATATAAAGAATATACTACTTTGGATTTTGCAAACAACGGATCTTCATAAAAGGTTTTTTTCAAATACAAAGGTAATAGAGAGGTAAACCATCCTTGACAATGAACAATATCGGGCGACCAACGAAGTTTTTTTACGGTTTCCAATACTCCACGAGCAAAAAATATCATTCTGTCTTCATTATCATCAAATTCTTTACCCGAGTCATCGGCAAACAGTGCTTTTCTTTGAAAAAACTCTTCATTATCAATAAAATATACTTGAAGTCGAGCAGCTTGAATAGAAGCAACTTTTATAATAAGTGGGTGGTCTGTGTCATCAATTATTAAATTCATTCCCGATAAGCGAATAACTTCATGTAATTGATTTCTACGTTCATTGATTAAGCCATATTTAGGCATAAAGCAACGGATTTCTTTTCCGTTTTCTTGAATATATTGAGGCAGATTTCTGCAAATAAGTGACATCTCAGTATCGGGCATATACTTTGCCATTTCTTGAGATACAAATAATACTCTTGCTTTCTTCATGTAATTTTTACTTGAAAATCAATTTAAATACGTTACAAAAGTACAAAAATTATTGCACATATAAAAAATGACAAGTAAAACTTATTTAATTTACAAAAAAAGTTATTTTTGTCGCCTATTTATGTATCTGAAGTAAAATATATGATAATTTGTAAAAACAGAACGGACCTGCAATCTGTTATTACCAAAATTAAGGCACAAGGCAAATCATTAGGATTTGTGCCAACTATGGGAGCTTTACATCAAGGGCACATTTCACTTATACATCAAAGTGTACAAACATGTGATATTACCTGTGCAAGTATTTTTGTAAATCCTACGCAATTTAATAATCCTCATGATTTACAAACATATCCTCGAACTCTTGATTCAGATATTGCTATGCTTAACGAAGCTGGGTGTGATATTGTATTTGTGCCCGAAGTTATTGATATGTATCCGCAAGGAACTCAGCACATAGAATCATATAATTTTGGCTCGTTGGAAACGGTTATGGAAGGAGCTTTCAGACCCGGTCATTTTAATGGTGTGGCAATTATAGTAAAACGATTATTTGATTTAATACCTGCCGATACGGCTTTTTTTGGACTTAAAGATTACCAACAGGTTGCCATAATTCGTGCTTTGGTAGAACAAGAAAAAATCCCGGTACGAATAGTAGCATGCCCAACTGTTCGCGAACCCGATGGTTTAGCAATGAGTTCGCGTAATATGCGATTAAATGCCGAACAACGTAAGCAGGCTGTTGAAATTTCGAAAACATTATTTACAGTTCAGGCTATGGTTGGGAAAAAATCGGTAGATGATGTAAAAAAATTTGTAATTGATACACTAAATAATGTACCTTTACTTTCGGTAGAATATTTTGAAATAGTTCATCAAAATACATTGCAGCCTATACAAAATTGGAATGAACCGGCAGTAGCTTGTGTGGCTGTAAATGTAGGTGATGTGCGATTAATAGATAATGTGTTGTTATAATACTATACAAAATGGTAATTGAAGTTTTAAAATCAAAAATTCACAGAGTTACGGTAACCGAAGCCAATTTAGACTATATTGGCAGCATAACTCTTGATGAAAATTTGATGGATGCAGCAAATCTTATTGCAAACGAAAAAGTTCATGTACTCAATCTTATGAATGGTGAACGCATTGAAACATACGTAATAAAAGGAGAACGTGGAACGGGGGTAGTTTGTTTAAACGGTCCTGCAGCACATAAATTCAGTCCTGGTCATATTGTTATAGTGGTATCATATGCTCTTATGGATTTTGAACAAGCAAAATCATTTGTGCCTCATATTATTTTTCCCGATACTGCCACTAATACTCTTATATAATTGTGAAAGTATCGGTTGTTCATATTGCTAAAACTATTCTTTTTTCATCATTAGCCTTTATTTTCTTATTTTTTGCTTTTAAACATGTTGATTTTTCCAGTTTTTGGACAGATATAACTCAAGCAAATTATTGGTGGGTAGCTATTGCTATTGTGTGTGCTTTAATAGGGTATATATTGCGTGCTGTAAGATGGAATTTGCTTTTAGAACCATTAGGATATACTCCTTTAAAAATAAATAGTTTTCATGCCGTAGTTTTTGGTTATTTTGCCAATTTAGCATTTCCGCGTTTAGGTGAGGTTGCTCGATGTGGTGTACTCAATCGTAAAGAACAAATACCTATTGATACGTTGGTTGGTACTGTTATTATTGAGAGAATTATTGATTTGGTTATGTTAGCTTTGTTAACAATAATTACCTTTTTTATTAAAATAGATTTTTTCGGGTCATTTATATATCAACATATTGTATTGCCCTCGTCGGAGGCCGTAGGCAGAAATTATATACTTATAGTTAGTGTATTGGTAATCATGACTATTGTATTTTTTGTGTTACTTCGCTATAGTAGTAAAACAAATCTTATATATCAAAAAATACAATCATTTTGTAGAGGAATTTTACATGGTATTGTTTCTATAAAATCAGTTTCAAATAAACCATTATTTGTAATATATACAGTTGCCATATGGGCTATGTATTGGCTTATGTCGTGGTTAGTGTGTTTTTCGCTTGAGGCTACTTCGCATTTTACCGCTGTTGATGGTTTGTTTCTTTTAATAGTTGGAGGGATAGGTATGGCTGTGCCGGTGCAGGGTGGTATAGGAGTGTTTCATTTTATAACGACACAAGCTATTACTATGTATGGGCTTTCGGAACATACCGGATTGTTGTATGCTACGGTAAATCATGAATCGCAATTATTATTTATTATTGCTATGGGTAGTATTTCAAGTTTTTATATTTTTATAGCAAAAAACAAACAGCACGTATGAGTTTTTTACAACATATTCAAAATAAAATAGTAACACAACAACAAGCTGTTGACATAGTTTCGCAGTGGAAACAACAAGGTGAAACGGTAGTGTTTACTAATGGGTGTTTTGATATCATTCACAAAGGACATGTGCATTATTTAGCGTTAGCACGTGATTTGGGAACAAAACTTATTGTGGGGTTAAATACCGATGAGTCTGTTTCGGCACTCAAAGGACCAAACCGACCTGTAAAAGAATTGGAATCAAGAGCATTAACGTTAGCTGCATTTGCATGTATTGATTTAATAATACCATTTGCGCAAGAAACCCCTTATGAATTAATTACTGCCATTATTCCAAAGATACTTGTAAAGGGAAGTGATTATAATGAGAATACAATAGTTGGGGCCGATGTAGTTAAAAAACATGGAGGCAAAGTTATTACTATAGATTTTGTAAGCGGATATTCATCAACAAATTATTTCAAAAAAATGTAATATTTCAAATTATTTTTTATCTTTGAAATCTAATTTTCAAAAAAATATGAAGTTTAAATTTTTTCTATATGCCTTAACATTTATTTTTACTTTTACTATGTGTTCAAAACGAACCGAAGTAAAAATAATAGGAGAATGGCAAGTAGTAAATGTAGGGCAAGATAATTTTCCTGATGATGCTACATGGACTTTTAATGACGGCGGAAAACTTGATATTTTTCATGACATTAACGGTGATCCGGTAGGAACAGTTACCGGCGACTGGGAAGCTTTTGCTCGCAATGCTGTAATACCTTATATTGAAATTAAAGGACTTGGCCCTAAAGGTATGGATGGTAAATGGCGTGTTGAACGATTAAATAAAAAATTTCTTATTCTTCAACGCGTAGAATTTGGTAATGGTGAAACTGCCGGTGCCTTTTTACGACGAGAATTTCAGAAAAAATAGTGGCAAAATCCAAAACAATTTATGTTTGTCAATCATGTGGAGCTCAATCGCCTAAATGGATTGGGAAATGTAATTCTTGTAACAATTGGAATACGTTTCAAGAAGAAATTATAACATCGTCGGTTGCATCAAAATCAAACTCGCCTTCGGTTACAACCAAACCTATTGTTTTAACCGAAATTAAATCTGAAAACCATACACGTATAGATACCGGAATTCATGAGCTTAATCAGGTAATAGGTGGTGGTATAGTACCGGGTTCGGTTATTTTATTGGGTGGAGAACCCGGTATTGGAAAATCTACTTTATTATTGCAAGTTGCCGTTGCTCTTACAAAAAAAACGCTCTATGTTTCGGGCGAAGAAAGTCCGCAACAAATTTCATTACGTGCCAAACGATTGAATATGCACAAAGATTCTTGTATTATCTATAGTGAAACCGATGTGCAATCTATATTACATCAAATTGAAACATTGCAGCCCGAATTGGTTATAGTAGATTCGGTGCAAACGCTCAAACATCCTGATATAGATTCATCGCCGGGGAGTGTTTCGCAAATTCGTGAAACTACCAATGTGTTGATTGAAGTTGCTAAAAAAACGCATATACCTATAATTTTAATTGGACATATTACTAAAGAAGGCAGTATTGCCGGTCCAAAAATATTGGAACATATGGTAGATGTGGTATTACAATTTGAAGGCGATATGCACAATGTATATCGAATTTTACGAAGTAATAAAAATAGGTTTGGATCAACATCAGAAATAGGTATTTTTGAAATGGTTCAATCAGGACTTCGTGAAGTTTCAAATCCTTCCGAAATGCTGCTTAGCGGCAATCCTGAAAAATTAAGTGGTGTAGCAGTGGCATCGGTAATGGAAGGTGTAAGACCTTTGCTTATTGAGGTACAAGCCCTTGTGAGCACTGCGGCATACGGAACACCACAACGGAGTGTAAATGGATACGATGCCAAACGACTCAATATGTTGCTTGCTGTATTAGAAAAGCGTTTGGGAGTAAAAATGTACACAAAAGATGTATTTGTGAACATAGCCGGAGGCATTAAAGTACAAGATACTGCAATAGATTTGGCTGTAGTTGCTGCTATACTTTCTTCACTTTTTGATGTGTATATACCTGCATCGTATTGTTTTGCAGGCGAAATAGGACTTACCGGTGAGGTGCGAATGGTGGGACATTTAGAAAAACGTATAAAAGAATGCAGTAAATTGGGCATACAACAAATGTTTATTCCAAAACATGATGTACATGAGCAAAGCAAACATACTAATATAGTGCATTGTACTCGAATTGACACTACCTTTAGAGCTTTGTTTAAGCCAGATTCAAAAGTAAATGAATAGTTATATTCTATACGCTTTATATTTAAACTCTGCTATTTTCCAATCTTCTTCGGTATCAATATCTTGCACTTCCATAGCCGATAGCACCACGGCTCCGGTGTTGTTGCTCAGAAATACTTTGTTGGTAATAAATTGTTGGGTGTTGCACCAATAAAATTGCCCACTGTCGTGGTAGGTAGGTTCTAAATCTTGCGAACGGGTTAGCAAATGCTCGGGATTGCACATGCTTACTTTATTCTGACGAATATACAATGCTCGTTGTATAGGATAACTATATTGCACCACGGCAAATACTGAATCGCAGTGTTTTTCTGTAAGTACATGATATGCCTCAATAATTCGTTTGTGAGAAATAAATGGTGCGGTAGGCAATATGCAACAAAACGCATCAAAGGTTTTTCCTTGCTGTGCATACATTGCCAACACTTCTTCTATTACTTGAGCCAAATGTGCAAAATCGTTTGCAGTTTCGGCACTTCTATAGAATGGTACTTTAGCACCGTATGATTTTGCTATTTCAGCTATTTCTTCATCGTCGGTTGATACCATAACTTCGGTAAACAAACCCGATTGCAGTGCAGCTTCTATAGAATATGCTATAATAGGTTTTCCGTGAAAGGGTTTAATGTTCTTTCGTGGAATACGTTTGCTGCCGCCTCGTGCCGGTATTATAGCTATACAATTCATGGTATTATTTTTCCAATAAATACATACAATCTTTGTTGCCTTGCTCTTGACTGTTGAGGTACGGATACAATTGTTTGTACACTGGTTTTAGCTGTGGAAACAATTCACGATATTTTGCTTCGTAATCCATTTTCCACAAAAACCCCGTATTTCCTCTGTAATTTATGTCGGTACATTCTTCGGCATAGTATTCAAAACCTGCAATGTATTGTTTTGAACAACGTACAATTTCGCTCATTATGGCAGGTAAATCTTTGGGTGCTATGTGAATAAGCACGCCATTGGTTATAACCAAATCAAAGTACCCGTCTTTGAAAGGAATATCGAATCCTGAACCCTGAATTATGTTTATGCCTTTGGTATATTCTTTAGCCTTTTCTACTGCATACCATTGCAATTCTATACCATACAAATTGGTAAATCCCATACGTTGTAAGCCGGCCAACTGCATGCCGGTGTTGGTTCCTACTTCCAATATTTTTGCGTCTTTAGGCAGATGTCCGAAACAACGATTGTTTATCTCTAATTTGGTACAACCAAAATAGTTTATAAAAAACGAATCCCATTCTTGTTGATCACGCGTATTCCGGTCGGTATATTCTTTTCCAAAAGTTCCTGTCCAAAAATCTATTTGTTCTGTATGCATAATTAGCTAGTATAAAAATCGAGAATAGTAGAAATTACAAAATCTTGTTCGTGTTGCTGCAAACTAGGGTACATAGGCAAACTTAAGCAGGTGGCGTAATAAGCTTCGGCTATGGGGAAATCGCCTTGTTTGTACCCTTGAGCTTTGTAATAGGGCATAGTATGTACTGGAATATAATGTACTTGTGTAAAAATATCTTTTGTACGCAAATAATCATACAATTCCTTACGATTTGGCACCTGAATTACATATAAATGATACGCATGAAACACATTGGCAGCAACAAATGGAGTAGTAATGTGTTTACACTGTGCAAATGCTTGTGTATAGTGGTGTGCTATTTGGTTACGGCGCAGCAACGAAGCCTGCGCACGCTTAAGTTGACTAATACCCAATGCACATTGAAAATCGGTAATACGGTAATTATATCCTAATTCGTGCATTTCGTAATACCAGCCTCCGTGATTTTCGTGTAATAGTTTCGGATTGCGTGTAATTCCGTGTGTACGAAGCATCAACAGTTTTTCGTAGAGTTCTTTGTTGTTGGTAGTTATCATACCGCCTTCGCCCGTTGCAATATGCTTAACCGGGTGAAACGAAAATGCAGTAGCGTCGGCAAACACGCCATTTCCGCACAATTGAGTTGTGCCTTGCGAATCGGTGAACCAAGCACCGGGAGCATGACAGGCATCTTCTAAAATCCACAATCCGTATTTTTGTGCTACTGAACGCAATTGTTCCATGTGTACCGGGTATCCGGCAAAATCTACGGGAATTATACCAACTGCATCTTTGTGTGTTTGACACAAAGCTTCAACCTGGTTTATATCAATGAGGAATGTGTGCGGGTCAATATCGGCAAACAACACCTGAGCACCGCAAAACTGAATACAGTTGGCACTTGCAGCAAATGTAATAGGAGTAGTTATAACCTTGTGATGCGGTTGTAACCCCAAAGCCAATACACCAAGGTGCAATGCAGCAGTACCGTTGTTTACGGCTACGGCATACGAACTGCCAACATACGCAGCAAAAGCTTGTTCAAATTCGGCAATTTTAGGACCTTGCGTTAAAAAATCTGACTGCAATGTTTCTATTACAGCAGCTATATCGTCGTCGGTTATATGTTGTTTACCGTAAGGAATCATTGCCGCAACTGTTATAAAGGCTTAAACGATGGATCTACATGTTTTACAATAAGCTTACGAATTGCTTCTTCGTCGAGCCACATATCATTTTCGCCCGAATTGTAGGTAAATCCGGGAGTTACCGGTTTTGCCTTATAGGTGCTTAGATACAAATCTTTGTTGGCATCGGTTGGTAAAATTATGTAATATGTGCCGGCATCAATGGTATTGTAAGAATCGCTTGAAGTTATCATTTCTTCGTGCAATTTTTCTCCCGGACGAATACCTATATCCACTAATTTACAGCTTGGTGCTATAGCACGAGCAAGCACATCAATTTTGTACGATGGAATTTTGGGAACAAATATTTCGCCTCCTATACCATGTTCTATAGCATATAGTACCATATTTACCCCTTCTTCGAGCGAAATGTTGAAACGGGTCATTTCCATATGAGTAATAGGCAATGTACCTTCGCTGCGTTTACTCATAAAAAATGGAATAACCGACCCACGCGAACCCATTACATTGCCATAGCGAACCACCGAAAAGGTAAGATTTCTATGTCCTTTGATATTATTGGCAGAGATAAATAATTTGTCGGAAACCAATTTGGTAGCCCCATACAGATTGATAGGAGCCGCAGCTTTATCGGTTGAGAGAGCCACTACCTTTTGAATACCGCAATCCATAGCAGCCTCTATAATATTTTGAGCTCCCATAATGTTGGTTTTCACTGCTTCAAACGGATTGTATTCGGCAGTAGGAACTTGTTTGAGAGCAGCAGCATGCACAATAATGTCGATACCTTCGCAGGCACGTTTGAGGCGTTCGCCATCGCGTACATCACCTATAAAAAATCGTAATCCTTTGTATGTTTGAGGAGAAAACTGTTGCGCCATTTCAAACTGTTTCAACTCATCGCGCGAGTAGATTACAAGGCGTTTAATATGAGGATATTTTGCAAGTACGGTTTCCACGAACTTTTTTCCGAACGAACCGGTACCGCCGGTAATAAGTATTGATGTATTGTTGAGCATGTTATATAACGTTTTGTAAATATACAAATTTTTTCAAAAGTACTACATTTATCCTAAATACCACAAGTGAAATACAAAAACGAATTCAAAATTATGCACGAAAGAAATAATAGTTGACAATTTTAGTAATCGTGTATAGTATTTTTTGTATATTTGGTGGTTGAAAGAAATATATAAAAATCATACATACCCAACATATTTTGTTGTATATGTATGATAAACTAAAACATATAAAGTAGTTATAGGGCATTTTAAAAAGACGCCCGCAGGTTCAGAAAACTAACGCAATAATTTAGGAATGAAACAGATAATTTACATTTTAACAATAGCTTTTGGACTGATAAGTTGCAACTCTCAGACGACTGAAAAAACTGGAGAAAAAATCTCGGCGGACTCAACAAAAACCAATTCGATTGAAAAACAACGAAAAGATATTTATATTAAAGACAAATCGCAATATGACAAGACTTTTATTGATGGACTTACAGACAATAATGAGCCAATAAGACTTATTGACAACTATATCATAACTGGTAAAGACACCACTTATTTTCCAGAAGACCTAAAACTAAATAAGAGAACAATATTTACCGCATTAAAAGACAATAGCAAATTTATACTGGAAGTAACTAGGACTAACTTGACAAACATAAATTATGATTTTCAACTCTTAGGCAAAGACAATGCTATTATTGATAGCAAATCTGGGCAAGCAGTTTTGGGTTCTGGCTTTTTCTTGGCACCCGAAGGTGACATTGATACAGAAATGGGTGGATATGGAAGTTATGAGTATTGGGACAAAACAAAAAACTGTTGGCTCTCTATAAGGATTGGAATTGGTAGAGATACGAATGGTAAACAAAGAGCAAAACTAAATTATAGTTGCAATGACAAAAATCAAAAAACAATCGACTTAGACGAATGCCCTGTATTAAGAACAGAATAAAAAACGCCCTATAATCGAGTAGACTGCCGATAGGCATAAGCCTATCGGAGAGCCTCTCACACCACCGTACGTACGGGTCTCGTATACGGCGGTTTAATAAGGTATGGAGCGATATTTTGTGTAGTATTCTGTCATAGATTCATACCCACGTT
>JAJUFK010000077.1 GCA_029266015.1 Bacteroidota bacterium | reverse complement strand
TTTTTGTTAAAAAACTAATATAATTTTTAGACTTAACTCCAAAAATTAATGAAAATATTTGGAGTTTGCATGTAAAATAGAATATCAAAACCTTTATCTAAGTGTTTCTAATACTTGCACTGCAAACGCATCTAAATACGGGTCGCGAGCACCCATAACGAGCACTACCGCATTGGGCGGCGTAGTAGCTGCTATTACTTGCAACGACTGTTCTTTGGAACCGGTATACACCGCTTGTTTTCCTTGGAGAGCGATAGCCTCGCTCACTATAGTAGGCGAAATATTTTTGTCAACCGTTCCTCCTGCATAATATACATCTGCAATTAAAAACACATCGGTTTGGCGTAATGTATGACTTACAAATTCCGATAATTCGGCATGCATAAATCGTAACGGTCCAAAGCCATGGGGTTGGAACCATGCAACTACATGGGAAGCTATTTGCTGACATGCTTTAATGGCAGCAGCTACTTCGGCCGGATTATGTGCAAAATCATCAACTACATATATATTATTTTCGGTTTTACCAACCAATTGTGTTCTGCGGTATATTCCTCGAAACGAAGCTAATGCTCCACACGCGTCTGCTATAGAAATACCAATAGCATGTGCAACAGCAATAGCTGCCAAGGCATTTTCCATATTGTGTTTACCAATTACAGGGACTTTACAGGTACATGATTGCACCGTAAAAGAAATTTCAAATCCTTCTTGCACAAAATTAGTTCCACACAGAGGTGCTTGTTGCGTACCAAAATTATACGCATGGTCATCGCTCAACTGCTTAGTAAGTCCATAATCTTGATTTGCAATAAAGTATGATGCCGTATTATGTTTAAATGTAGTAAATAATGCTATGAGTTCATCATATTCTTTATGGTCGCGGTCAATATTAAGCAATACCGAAATTTCCGGTTTATAATTAACAATAGAACCATCGGATTCATCTGCTTCTATTACAAGCCATTCACCTGTACCAACCCATGCATTGCCGGGCATACCTTTTTCTTGCAATTCAGACAAACCCGCTCCCGTAATAAGCGATGGAGATTTTCCGCACGTTTGTAATATATGAAAAATCATAGCAGTTGTGGTAGACTTACCCGATGTACCGCCTACTGCAATTGTTTTAATACTATTTGAAATAGCTGCCAACAATTCGGAACGTTTCATTATGGGTATTCCAAGTTCCAAAGCTTTTTGATACTCTATATTACTTTGTTCTATGGCTGTAGAAACTATTACAACATCAGTTTGTTTTGTAATACCGCTACCATCTTGAAAAAAACAAGTAATACCTTGTTCTTCGAACTGCTGCTGAATACGGATTTTTTGTTCGGCACCAAACAATCGGTCAGACCCCGAAACATGTTTGCCTACCCCTTGTAAATACTGCGCTATAGCACTCATACCTGTTCCGGCAATACCTACAAAAAAGAATGATGAAAACGAATCTAATGTCATATAGTATAATAATTTTCAATGATTATTTTTTAATTGTTAATGAAGACATTAAGAAAAAAGGTCTTAATTACAAATTCAAAACTACAATAAATTTCTTGAAAATTTAACAAAAAGCAGCCTTGTAATCTACTAATTGTTGATAGGTAAGCGTACGGTAAACATTGAACCAATATTTGGTTTAGTTTTAAGCAATATAGAACCATTAAGCAGTTTTACAATATTTTTTGAAATAGCAAGCCCTAAGCCCAAACCTCCTGTTTTTTCTGACGAATCGGCTTCAATATTTTGAAATGTATCAAAAATTCTATTTTCTATTTCGGGTACTATACCTACTCCTGTATCTTGCACTATAAAATCAATGTAATTACCTATTTCATTGATTTTGCAAACAATGGTAATCTCTCCTTCGGTTGTAAACTTAAACGCGTTTTCTAGAATATTGTACAAACACTGATACAATCGCTTTTGATCGGTCATAAAATAAAAATCGGGAGCAGTAGTGTTGTGCATTTTAAATGTAATTGCATCTTTTTTCTGCTTTTTCTGTTGTGCCAAAAATTCATCGTACAAATCTTGCATCAATTCTTGAGGACTACAACTATTTTTTTCTATATGAATCTTCTGCGTTTCAAGTGAAGAAATATCAAGTAAATTGTCGATAAACGCCAACAATTTTTCACCATTTTTTCTAATAATTTGAACATATCTATCTCGTTCATCTTTGGTTATGTCGTCATCTTCGAGCAAATCCGAAAACCCTATAATAGAATTGAGAGGAGTTCGAATTTCGTGACTCATTTTTGCCAAAAACATAGATTTCATTTTGTCGGCTTGCTCAGCATTTTCTTTTGCAATAATCAGATTTTTTTCAAATGTTTTGCGTTCACTTATATCATGAAACATACACACCCACCCCAATTCATTATTTTGTTCGTCGTTTACCAACGATATTGACAATGATATAGGAATTATTTTTTTACTTTTTACTATAAAAAAAACTTCATGTTTTGCATGCAACAATTTACCAATTGCTATAGGATTTTGCGATTCGTCACAAATATAATCGGGGAAAAAACTTTCTCTCACATCAGAATTCAAATATCCTGTAAGAGCAGAACATGCTGGATTTATAGATACAATTCTAAAATCTTTATCGGTTATAATCAACGATTCCGGCATATTTTCAAAAATCATATCACCCGTAATAGCTCGTGCCAATAAATCATGAGTTTTAGCTGAATTTTCTAACGCATTTTTTACACGCGTTTCCAATTCTTGTTGATTAAACGGCTTTTTAATGTAATCGTAAGCACCACTGCGAAATCCTTCGTCAATATCGGCTCCGGTCACTTTAGCAGTTACAAATATTACAGGAATCGTTTTATAATCTTTGTGTGCATGCAACTTTTTTGCTAACGAAAACCCATCTTCTTCGGGCATCATTACATCGAGCAATATTAAATCAGGAACTTTTTTGGTTATTTCTTCCCACATTTCGGTACCACTGGTAGCCATAGCAATATCATAATCCAACAACATTTCTGCCATCAAAAATCTATTGGAATATTGATCGTCAACTATGAGTATTCGTGGTTTTTTTTGCATTCTTCTATTTATTTAAATGATGAAACTCCCGAAAAATCAAGCGTTGCAAAATAGTCTTCAACTGTTTCGGATCTTCTAATTTGAACTACACTACCATCGGTACGCAACAACAATTCAGCCGAACGTAATTTACCGTTATAATTAAATCCCATAGCATGACCATGAGCTCCTGTATCATGTATTACAAGTATATCGCCAATTTCAATCTTAGGTAATTCACGATGAATTGCAAATTTATCATTGTTTTCGCACAACGAACCGGTTACATCATAAGTATGTATTTTTGGTGCAAATTCTTTACCCAACACAGTAATATGATGATACGCACCATACATTCCCGGACGCATAAGGTTAGACATACTTGCATCTACACCTACATAGTCGCGATATGTTTGTTTAAAATGCTGTACTCGTGTTACCAAATATCCATATGGCCCTGTTATATATCGTCCCGATTCCAAGAAAATTTTAAGCGGCGCTAAACCATTAGCTACTATTATTTCTTCGAATTTTTTCTTTATTCCATTGCTTATATACTGTATATCAACGGGCTTTTGGTCAGGTCTGTAAGGAATACCAATACCGCCGCCAAGGTTTACAAATTCAAATCGAATACCCAATTGTGCATGAAGTTTCACAATGAGTTTAAACATAATTTCGGCAGTTTCTATAAAATAATCGTTGTTAAGCTCATTTGAAGCCACCATGGTATGTATACCAAAACGTTTAATTCCTTTTTGTTGTAATATTTTATAGCCTTCAAACAATTGCGCTTCGGTAAAACCATATTTTGCTTCTTCCGGACTTCCGATTATATCATTTCCTTCTTTTAAATTCCCGGGGTTATAGCGAAACGAAAGCAAATCGGGCAAGCCTGCATGTTCTTCTAAATATGCAATATGGCTAATATCATCAAGATTTATAACCGCACCTAATTCACGTGCTTTTTTATATTCATATGATGCAGTATTGTTCGAAGTAAACATAATATTTTCACCAACTACTCCAGCAGATTCCGACAACAACAATTCGGGATACGAACTACAATCACAACCAAATCCAACTTGTGATAAAATTTTAATTAAATATGGATTTGGAGCTGCTTTTACTGCAAAAAATTCTTTGAACCCTTCATTCCACGAAAATGCAGCTTGCAATTGTTGAGCATTAGCTATCATAGCTGCCTCATCATATATATGAAACGGTGTTGGATATGTTTGAATAATTTCTTCTATTTTTGCTTTATTAAACGGTACTGTTTTACTCATATTTTTATTTCTTCATTTAATTCTACCGACAATAATTCCTGATAAAAACCCTATATATTTTTGATTTTCAATATGTTTAAAAACCTAAAACTTTATTTATTATAAAAAATCCCTCGTGTTTTACCTTTTGCAATACTACTGATATTTTATAAAATAATCAATAAAAATGGTATGCAATATTCATTAAAAAAATTTGCAAATAAACATGCAAACATAAATCACCACTATCACGATTTCATATCAATAAAAAAACATCAATCATCTATGATAATTTATCAAAATCGCAAATCATATTGCGATTTACTCCATTTTACTGTAAGTTTGTGCCAAGAAAAACAATACTAAATTTAAAAACATTATGGAAACAATTGTTCCAAAATTAGACACTATTCTCGTTCCAACAGACTTTAGCGAAGTTGGAAATGCCGCAGTACAACAAGCAGTAGAAATAGCTAAATTACATGCCGGCGTAATTCATTTACTTCATGTGGTTGAAACCAAAAAAAATGAAACTGTTGAAGAATGCCTAAGTCTACTTAAACAATCTGCACAAACAACTTCGTACACACAATTCAAATATATAATAGAAGAAGGTGATATATTTTCTACAATAGATGCCGTTGCCGAACGCATAGATGCTGACCTTATTATCATGGGAACTCACGGTAAAGTAGGGTTTCAAAAATTACTTGGGAGCAATGCTCTTAAAGTAATTGACAGCACCAAAGTACCTCTTATGGTTGTTCAAAACAAAGTAATTACCGGTGGTTTTAAAAATATATTGTTCCCGGTAAGTTTAGCTGACGAAGATCGCCAAAAAACAACTATTGCAATTCGTCTTGCAAAAATGTTTAATTCTACCATACATATTTTCCCTCGCTACGAATCTACCAAAACAGGCGAAAAACAAATGATTTCAACCATTTTACAAATCAAAACATATTTTACGAAATACGATGTTTCGTTTGAGGTTGCTCCACTCCTTACCTCATCAGACAATTTCGAGAAAAAAATATTAGACTATAGTGCTCAGATTAGCGCCGATTTGATAATTATAATGAGTAATTCCGACGATCATTTTATACCTCTGTTTGGCTCAAAAGAAGAAGATGTGTTGTTTAACAGCATGAAAATTCCGGTAATTTGTGTAGAAGAGAAAAAAATTAAGAAAGTACGATTTTCTACTGCAGGATAGTTTTTTCAAATATTTGTTCAAAAATATTTCAATTCCGAAAAAATTGAAATTTTTAAAAATTACTTACAACTATAATTCATAAAAAAAGCCGAATATTTTATATTCAGCTTTTTTTATGCATATAATTTCATTTGTTGTTACACAACAATATTTATAATTTTTCCGGGCACTACAATTATTTTCTTTGCCTTCCCATCAACAAGCCATTTAGCAGAACGTTCATCACTGAGAGCTGCAGTTTCTACCTCTTGTTTACTCATAGTTTTTGGCAATTCCAATTCAAATCGTTTTTTACCATTAAACGAAACCGGATATTGTACAGTATCTTCTTCGAGCATTGCAGGATTAAATTGAGGCCATGGTTCATATGCAAGTGTTTGTTTGTTACCATATATCTGCCACAATTCTTCTGCTAAATGTGGTGCAAACGGTGCAAGTACTTTAGCAAACTGCATGGCAGTTTCTGTACTTACTTTTCCTGCTTTATAGCACGTATTGGTAAACACCATCATTTGTGAAATTGCCGTATTAAATCTCAGATTTTCAATATCGTCGGCAACTTTTTTTATTGTTTTATGCAATTCTTTCAGTACCATAGTATCATCGGTAAAACCTTGTTCTACATTTGCAGGTTCTGCAAAGAATCTATATACTCGAGCCAAGAAATTAAATACACCTTTTACTCCATTGTCAGCCCAAGGTTTAGTAGCATCAAGGGGCCCCATAAACATTTCGTACAAGCGGAGACTATCGGCACCGTATTTTGCTATTACATCGTCTGGATTCACTACGTTTTTAAGTGATTTCGACATTTTTGCAACTATTTGTTTTAATTCTTCGCCTGTTTCAATGTGATAAAATCCGCCATCACGTTCTTCCACTTTATCCGATGGTATTTTTGCTCCCGTTTTAGTTTCGTAAGCAAATGCCAATATCATTCCTTGATTATATAATTTTTGATATGGTTCATCTGTTGAAACAATTCCTAAATCGAACAAAACCTTATGCCAAAAACGGCTATATAACAAGTGCAATACTGCATGCTCGGCACCACCAATATATAAATCTACGGGCATCCAATAATTTTCTGCGACCTTCGAAAACGGCTCTGCATCGTTGGTTGGATCAATATATCGTAAATAATACCAACAAGAACCTGCCCACTGTGGCATTGTATTAGTTTCGTATCTGCCTTTTCGCCCATTAGCATCGGTTACGTATAACCAATCCTTAGCATTTGCAAGTGGCGATTCAGCATCATCACTGGGCTCATATTTTTCAAGTACAGGTAAATTATGCGGTAATTTATCAACTTCAATGGTAGAAATTTCTCCATCTTCCCAATGAATTATTGGAAAAGGCTCTCCCCAATATCTTTGACGGCTGAACAACCAATCACGAATTTTATAATTTACTGTAGCTTTTCCAATATTTTTTGATTCTAACCACGAAATAATAGTTGCTATTCCTTCTTTTTTATTTTTCCCATTAATATCAATTCCCAACGCCAAATTCGCAGAATTTATATATGCACCATCTTCAGTCCAACAAGCCTTACCAACCAATACAAGTTCACGAGTTTGAGCATCGGCACTTTGCGGGTCTAGTATACAAATAATGGGAATATTGAATTTTTGAGCAAATTCAAAGTCGCGAGTATCATGAGCAGGCACAGCCATAATAGCACCGGTACCATATCCCATAAGCACATAATCGGCAATCCATACCGGAATTTTGGTTCCGGTAAGCGGGTTTATTGCATATCGACCGGAAAATACACCAGTTTTATCTTTTGCTAATTCGGTACGGTCAAGGTCAGATTTAAGAGCAGCTTGTTTAATATAGGCATCTACTTCATTTTTTTTATCACTTGTCACTATAGTATCTACCATAGGATGTTCGGGAGCAATAACCATATAGGTTGCTCCAAACAATGTATCGGGACGAGTAGTATAAACCGTAAGCGTTTCTTGTAATCCATCAAGAGCAAAAACAACCTCAGCACCGGTGCTTCTGCCTATCCAGTTTCGTTGCATATCTTTCACACCTTCGGGCCAATCAACAGTATCAAGACCTTGAAGCAATCGCTCGGCATAGTGTGGAATTCGCAACATCCATTGTTTTAAATTTTTCTTTGATACCTGATTGCCGCATTTTTCATGACTTCCATCATTCAACACCTCTTCGTTGGCACACACGGTTTTACAATGACTGCACCACCATACTTGTGCATTGTCGTAGTAAGCAAGACGCTTGTCGTTTATATATTTTGTTACTGCTTGTTTTCCTAATACAGAAACTTCTGCAGGTATAGATAATTCTGAAATTGGTCGTCCTTTTTGAATTGTTGTATCAAAATAAGTATTGTAAAGTTGAATAAAAATCCACTGTGTCCATTTAAAATATTTTGGGTCTGTAGTATTTATTTCTCTATCCCAATCGTAGCTAAGTCCAAGTGCTTTAATCTGACGACGAAAAGTATCGCAATTTTTTTGAGTAGTAATAGCGGGATGAGTACCTGTTTGAATTGCATATTGTTCGGCAGGCAAACCAAATGCATCCCAGCCCATAGGATGAAGCACATTGAACCCATTCATACGTTTGTAACGACTTACAATATCCGAAGCGGTATAGCCTTCGGGGTGGCCTACGTGTAATCCGGCACCCGATGGATACGGAAACATATCGAGCGCATAAAATTTTGGTTTTGATGTATCTAATACAGTTTTGAACGTTTTATTGGCTTCCCAGTAGTCTTGCCATTTTCTTTCTATTTCGGTAAAATTGTATTCCATTGTATGAATTGTAAAAATTGAGGTGCGAAAATACAAAAAAGTTTATAAAAAAAAGGGTGTTTCATAAGAAACACCCTCTTGAATTAATGTATGTTATATAATATTTATTTTACAAACGCTTTTGAAACAACTACACCACTTGGTAATGTAACCGATGCTACATATGCTCCGGCAGGTAAACCAGACACATTTACACTTTTAGATGCACTGTATTTTAGTACTTTTCCATCAATTGAAGTAACAATGATAAGTGAAGCATCTGTTCCAACTGTTAATTCACCATTTACAACTTTTGGTTGAATAGAAGTTACAGCTAAATCTTGAATACCTGTTCCCGGATCTACATCATCATCATTTGGATCAACAATAACAGCAGAGAATTCAGTTAACGATAATTGAATTAAATTGGCACTTGACACAGCACTTAATACTACATTTTGTGAACCGGCTCCTGTACCGGTAGGTGCACTAGTAATTTCAATATCTGCAACCAAAGTAAATTGTTGATTTGCAGTAACAGCAGCAGGTGTAAATGCAGTCCAAGCACTTAATTCTTTCCAGTAACTTGCAGCTGCAGTACCATCAACTATTACTGTTTGGAATGAAGTAGCACTAACATCAGCAGTTCCTTTTAATGTTACACGTACTACATCGCCAACTTTTACAGCAGGATCTAAAGCTAAAATATCAGTAAATTTTTCTTGTTTTGTTCCATCTCCATTATCTGTTAATATTTTTGCACCTGCAATTGGTGTAAATATAGAAACAGTATATGTAGTTAAACTTAATGTAATACTTGTTCCTGCGCCATTTGTTCCAGCTAATGTAGCATTTTTACCATCAAAAACTATTTTAGGCGAACCTGTTTGCGTAATAGTTAAATCAACAGTAAAACTAAACGGTGTTCCGGCTGTTACATTACCTAATGATTTAAAACCTGCTAATTCTTTCCAATATGATGGAGGTGCATCATCAACCACTGCAACTTGAAATTGACTGATGTCATAATTTGCTGTACCTGCAATAGTAACGGTAACTACATCACCTACTTGTGGAGTATAGGTTGTTACTTTAGATGCGTCTTTAGCTTGATACGCAATTACAGGATTGCCTCCTCCATACTGATTCCAAGGCATTTCAATAGTTTGGGCAATAGCTCCAAAGCAGAATAATACTGCTACCGAAATTGATAGTAATACTTTTTTCATTGTTAAAAATTTAAAATTAATAAGTTCAATATCTCCATAAAAAATATTTGGGAACTCTTTACCAAATATTTCTTTTACACATTATTTGCAATAATAATAAAAATAACAATCCAAAATATATGTTTTTATATTTTGTTAATAAATTGTCCTATACGCTTGAACTCAGAACACAAAATTGCCGTAGCAACCGACACATTTAATGATTCAGGCTTGTAACTATGTGTTGAAAAAGAAGGTATGTGAAGAAATGTTGAAATAAATGGTAAAACCTCTTGCGATATACCATTCCCCTCGTTGCCCATTACTACAATTGCTTGTGTAGGCAGTTGCTGTGTATATACATTTTCCCCTT
>JAJUFK010000280.1 GCA_029266015.1 Bacteroidota bacterium | reverse complement strand
CCTGCTGCATCAGGTAGCGTTTATTGTAACAATTAGTTAAATCATCAGTTATTGTTGCATTTATAGATTTTGTGCCCGAAATTGAAGTTGGAGCTAATGTGTAATTTAATATAAAATTATTTGAACCTGCACTTGTCATTGCAACAGCAGTTCCTCCTCCGATTGAACTTAAATCAAGTTTGATACTTGCTATTGAACCATCATCGGTTGCATTAACAAAAAATGTTAAAACGTTTGAAATATTATTTATAATGGTACTTGGACTTACAGATGAAGATACTATATTTATTCCACTTCCTATAGTTACTATAACAGTTGATGTTTGTGTTTGAAAAGTATTGTCTGTTGCTTTAATCTCAATTGATTTATCACCTAATATTAATCCCGCTGGAACAGTATAAACATATTCATAAATATTTTCACCTTTTGCTGACATTTCAACAGCAGCTCCTCCACCAAGAGGTGTTAAATTTAATATAACCTTGCTAATAGTATTTGGCTCTTTAGATATTGCTGTAGCTGAAAATGTTATTAAAGTAGTTGTATTTGAAATTACAGAAGGAGTAACAGAAGTAGTTAATGCAATACCAGAACTCGTTTTTAAAATAATATTACCACCATCTGGTACTGCACGAAACATAATTGTATCATTTGCTTTGTATTCAATTGAAAGTGGCACACCATTTTGCGTAATTTCTTCATAATTTATACCATTCATTTTTAATTGAACATATAAAGGTTGATTAAACAATGAATTATTTGATAATGTATCAGTTAATTTCACAACCCATTGAACTCCATTAGGAGCTTCAACTTCAACTAAAGATGCACAACTAGCTTCTCTATGATATTTTAAAGCAGCTGACAATGTTGTAATCCAAATACTATTTTTATTAGCTTGAAGTACATCTAATTGAGCTTGCAATGCAGATTGTGAAATGGGTGCGTAATTATTATCTACAATAGTTGGACTATTTATACTATGATATAAAAACGTAAGTAAACCTCCACCAGAAATTATATTTTGAACTTGAGTATTAAAAGCAGAAGTTGTAACTGTATTATCAATACTATAGGTAAGAATTTTATAATAGTCATTAATTGTTGGTGCAAAATTATAAGTATAATTTCCGGATGATGGATATACACCACGTGCCCCCACATACCCATCAGCTTTTAAATATCCTATTAATGCATCATCATACAAACCATAAGGATAAATAAATGTTGATACCTTTTGAGAAGGCACATTAGTTTCAATTATAGATTTTGCTGCAGCTCCTTCACTTACATATACAGAAGCCGAATTACAGTATACATGTGTTTTTGTATGATTTGCTAATTCATTTCCATCAGTTACAGCGTTTTCTAATGAATTCCAATCTGTAATTAAACTTGGAACAATACTAAATGTAGCATTCATATTTCTTGATTTTAATTCAGGCACTACAATAGCCGGATGACCTGCTGACCAGTCATCAAATGTTAAAACTACAGCTGCTTTCTTATTGTAATCCCATTTTGCCACCTTACCAACGGGAACAAGTTCATTTTTTATTTCCATTTCATCTTGCCATGTACAAGTAGCACTATCTCTTACAACTTTATATACTGCAACTGCTCCAACAGATGATGATACTTGATATGTTGGTGATGTAGCTCCAGGAATTAGAATTCCATCTTTATACCATTTATATGTTACACCAGCTCTAGCTATAGAATTAGAATTCAGTGTTATAGGAAAGATTGCTGTATTTACATTAATATCATTTCCTAAACTTACTAAACCGGGACATGATGTCCATGTTACTTTACTATTTATAAAATTTGTTATTCCTGTAGCCATTATATTATGAGTAGCTGCTGTTGGATGCCAATCTTCACCATAAGGAGGACTTTGAGGATCCATCATAAAATAGAATACATTTGAATCTCCTGCATTATTCTTTGTAGTAACAACAGATTGTACATAATCTTTAATGCGAGTCCAATGTAATCCTCCAGCTGGATAATAATCGCTCATCATTACACCAACTGTACAAAATATTTTTGCATTTGGGTAAACATTTCGAATCTTCGTTATTAAATTTAAATATGCTGTGGTAAAGGTTGTTTGATCAACAGTATAAAGCGATGAAGAAACCTCAGCTGCAAAATCGTTTGTACCTAAATTTATTACAACAACATCAGGAATATATTTAGAATGATCCCAAATTTGAGAAGCATCATCGGCTATTGTTTGATCAAAAAAAGTTGGAGCTGTTCCTATTTGAGAACCTGAATTGTTTCTATATAAACCACGTCCCGAATAAGCAATACAATGATACTGAGCATTTAAATTTCTAGCTGTTACCGCCCCCCATGCTTTATAATTATTTTCATTTACAGATGTAAATCCTGATGAAGGCGTTGTATTTGAACTTTCATTGCCATATCCACAAGTTTGAGAATCACCAATAAACATTATTTTTCTAGTTGGCAAAGGATTTGGTGCCACAAGAGTTTTTCCACTTTCTAATTGGAATCCATTAAAAGTAACTTTACCTACACTTGTTTCTGTTCTTTTAAATAATTCAACTGTATGGATTCCATCAGTTAAACCACTTGCTAAAGTATATACTGTTTGACCAACATTTAATTTTAATACAGTTGGAGTTCCTCCATCTATTATAACATTAAAATAATTTGTAGTTGCTATTCCCCCGGTTCCACCTTCTACTAGTATAGCATCTATACGAGTTCCTTGAAACTTTGCTATAATACTAACTCCAGAATATCCGAATATAATACTATTTGGATTGGAATTATTTATTCTTCCTATATATTGTATATTAGGATCTGATGCATTTACTTGAACCATAGTTTGAGCAAATGACCATTGAAAAGATACAAAAAACAATAGAAAAATAAAACTAAAGAATTTTAAATGTGTTTTCATAAGCAAAATTTTAATGTTTAATATTGAATGATTTATATCAACATCAAAATTACTTTGATTGCAAAAAATCGGCTACACTTTATCGTAGAATTAAATTCGCAATTATTTTTTTATTTTCACAAAAAAAGGAATAACACTTAACAAATTGGGTTTGAAAATGAACAAAATCAAATCAAAAATTAACAATTTTGTTTTTAGAATTCATGAAATAAGATTTAGAACTATAATTGTATGAAGAATTATAAAACATAATTCACAATAGTAATTATCGGAAACTTTTTGGCGAGTCTCCCGTATGTTCTTTAAAAACGCGATTAAAATGTTGAATATTATTATACCCTACTTTAAATGCAATCTCCGCGATTTGTAGATTAGATTCATTCAATAATCGTTTTGCTTCT
>JAJUFK010000201.1 GCA_029266015.1 Bacteroidota bacterium | reverse complement strand
CATACCACTGTTTTGTTAACTTCATTATTTGCTATAATTCAAGCAATTGTTGAAATTATTTTTAATAAAATACATCAAGGAGATTCTAAAACTAAACTTTTTAAAATAATGGCATTACGAAGCACCAAGTTTTTGTTATATTTAATTATTTCATTAGCCTTTATCTTATCATTTCCTCATGAACAAACACCAATTTCATTCTTAGTTATTTCTTTGTTCACTGTATATACGGTATTTGAAATTGTTTTTATAATAAAACGTTCTCAATAAATACATATTTTTGTATAAAAAAATATTGTTGTCCGAAATAAATTTCGAGGATTATCCGAAAAGTATCATTAATACTGAATAAGCAAAGTATTAAAAATTTAGAGGCTTACTTTTTTTTTCATACTTCTTCTTACTTTTTCTACAGCAAAAAAGTAAGCAAAAGTGCCGCCATGCAATACGTAATCTAAAAATATATTCGTTGATGCTGTTTTAGCAAAATGCCCATGAAAGTACTGTAATAAACTATTAAACAAAGTGTTGGGCAAGCTGCTAAAACTACGCATCAACTTCATTATTTTTTAACGATTACTTAATTGAATGGCTTTTTGGTAAATCCGGAATTCGGTATTCTTAATATTGTGATATTTATATCGGACAACCGTGTAAAAAAATATTTTAAATCTAAAAATAATCATATAAAAAGAATAATGTTATCATGTTTTATATACATTTGTATAGTTATTTTTTAATACTATAAAATATGAAACGTACTTTAATAATAGGAGCAAGTACAAATCCTGAACGATATTCATATAAAGCTGCCCACAAGCTTACTGAAAATGGACACGAAATTTGTATGATTGGTCCTAGACAGGGTGAATTATGTAATACTCCAATACATACAGATTTAATTCCTTTTGAAAATATACATACGGTAACTTTGTATGTATCTGCAAAAAATCAAATTCCTTATTATGAATATATTATACAATTACATCCTCAACGTGTAATTTTTAATCCTGGCACAGAAAATGAAGAGTTTGCTAAAAAATTGGAGTCATTAGGAATAATACCCGAAGTGGCATGTACATTAGTATTATTATCAACAAACATGTATTAACAAATTTCAAACAATAGTCTATATGAAAAAATTAGCAATTATTGTGAGTTTATTGGTTATTGCAACTATAGGTTACTCACAAACAGAAACAAAAAAACCTGAAGTTGTATTTGATTCTCTTACCTATAATTATGGTGTAATAGCAAAGGGATCACCGGGTGAATGTTCTTTTAAATTCACCAACAAAAGTAAAACTCCGCTTATACTTACAAACGTAAAAGCAGGATGTGGATGTACAGTACCAAGTTGGCCACGCGAAGAAATTAAACCAAAACATTCGGGTGAGATAAAAATAAAATATAATACTAATAATGTTGGATATTTTACTAAAACTATATCTGTTTATACCAACAAACAAGAAGAACCGATTATTCTTACTATTACCGGTCAAGTGGTTGATGAACAACCAAAAACAGAATAACTATAGTTTGAGTATTTCTTAAAGATTCGCAAAAGCGAATTAATAAAGCATGTCCCAAGAAAGAGGAATTCCTTTTTGTAAGACATGCTTTGCTTTTTTACCCAATACCTGTGGTAAATATCGAGGGTGCAAACCATGTCCGGGGCGAATAGAACGTACATTTGCAGACGTTATAACTTCATGTTCTTGAATATCTTCACATACAAATAAAGAACGTGCAGCCCATCTACTTTGTTTAGACAATTCCGATAATTCAAAATCAGGTTTACCTATAGCTTGTTCAAGTATACGTATTTGCTGAACCATTTCAGAAAATTCAATTGCATTCATTGAAAACGAAGCATCTGGCCCTCCAATATTTCTATCAATTATAAAATGTTTTTCAATTACAACTGCCCCAAGAGCAACTGCCCCAAGAGCAACAGTACTTCCCATAGTATGGTCGCTTAAACCGGGCTTTACATTCCATCGTTTTGCAATTTCAGGAATTCGTGCTATATGAGCTTGGTCAAACGGTGCCGGATATGACGATGTACACGCTAATATAGTAATATCATTGTTACCCATTCTACGACAAGCATCTATAGCTTCATCTATTTCCGGTAATGTAGCTATTCCTATTGAGATAATAATTGGTTTACCTTTAGAAGCAACATATTCTATCAAAGGAATATCATGAATTTCAAAACTTGCAATTTTATATATAGGACAATTAAGTGTTTCTAAAAAATCAACAGCTGTTATATCAAATGGGCTTGAAAAACAAACTAAGCCTTCATGTTGAGCAATTTCAAATAAGTCTTTGTGCCATTCCCAAGGTGTATATGCTTGTTCATACAATTTATATAATGTAGTTCCATCCCAAATACTTCCATGTTTTATTTGAAAATATTCATTATCACAATTTAATGTTATAGTATCGGCAGTATATGTTTGCAGTTTAATAGCATCAGCACCGGCTTGTTTTGCAGCCTTAATGCTTTGAACCGCCACATCAAAACTATGATTGTGATTGGCAGAAAGTTCGGCAATTATAAAAGTTTTTGAGTGAGAACTCATATTAATCTAAGGTATATTTAGAAATTTTTTCTTGTAAATGCTTTGGTAAAATATCTTTATTTTTAAGATATTCTTTTTTGCAAATTGTTGTATATGTATCCCATTTTAAGGTATCTAAACAGAAATACCATATGTCTTCTTGTAATTCAATAAATTCTAATTTTTCTAATCCTTCTTCTGTACATTTTTCTTTTGGAATAATTGTACAACCCGAATCATCACATACAGCTATTGACCCTTGAAAATATTTTTTTTGAGTTGCTATGTACTGTTCTATTTCTTTTGTTATCTGTACTTCTTTGTTGAAACAACCTAATGGTGTAACACCTTTACACCACAAAGGATAATTCTCTTTTCTTATTCTGTGAGCATCTCGTATCAAACCATTAACTATTATACCTTTTACTCGTTTATATAAATATAAATATTTTGAAACTATATCTCCAAATACAGCTCTATTTTGACAATTAAAAGAATCAACATATAAAATTACATCTTCATCAAAATCCCGAATTTGTTCATGCAATGGCCAATTGCTTTCATTATACGTACACACATAATGCACTTTGCCAACCACAAAATGCCCCGGGTTAAATGCTTTAATATTATCAATAACCCCAGTTTTATTAAAAGCATCAGCAACTTCTACGCTTGAAATTTTATTGCGTTCTATTGTATTAATTATTTTTTTAATCATCGTTTAATTTTTTATACAATTTCAAATTTAATTAAATATTCACTTAATCGAGCTTGATAATAAACTTTTTCCCATTTGTCACCATACGAAATAAAATAACCAAATCGAGCGCCGTCTGAATCAAGATTATTTACAGAATCACCCTCTTTTACAAATAAATCATATTCAATATTTGTAAGTAATTTGATTTCATCAAGTATGTTTATTTTTTTTACAATTCCTTTATTGCCATAATAAAACCCTAAAATACATGGTTTTCTTTTCATTTCAGGTAACATTATTGATTTGCCTAACTGTAAAAGTATTGAATGTTTTACAACATCAATATCAGTAATAAAAGGTAGTATTTTATCAAAAATATGAAACCCGCCGCTTCTTACTGTTGTTTCTACAACATACAAATTATTATCATGAAAACTATATATAATCTCCGTATGAGTTATACCGTTTGAGAAATTACACGCTTTTAAATAATTTATTACAATATGTTCTATTCTAGAGCGTAATGTTTCTACCAATGGTGAATTATAGAATAATTCTATTGAAACAGTAAAATTATTTAGCGGTTTCTTTTTTTCTGAAATACCAAGAATAATTATTTCATTATCTATACTAAATGCTTCAACTGTAAATTCAATGCCGGGTATAAACTCTTCAATTATTATTTTTGAATCAAAATGTACATTTTTTACACACTCTTGAATTACTTCTTCAAGTCCATATTTATTATAAATCAAAAAAACACCTCTGCTTCCGGCATTATCGGTTGGTTTAATTATACACGGGAATCCAAAATTTATAATTGAATTATACATATCTGAATGAATATGCAATTCTTTATATTTTGGACATGGCAAATTATTTTTTTCTAAAATTTGTCGTTGAAGTGACTTGTCTGTAGCTATAGAAACATCATGATTATTTAATCCGGGCAATGTAAAATAAGTATTTATGGCAGCTACCGTTCTTAATGCTATTTCGGTTGCAAAACACATTGCCGAAATTATTTGAATATTTTCATTTAGTAACGTTTGAATTATTGCATCTGCATTATGAATATCTATTGCATAAAATAAGTCAGCAATTGCCGCTCCTTCACAATTTTGATTTCCATCAACAGCAATTACAAAATATCCAAGTTCCTGTAATTTTTGTATTCCTGAAATCTGATATTTCCCCGCACCAACTACTAAAATTTTATCCATGTTGTAAAACTATTGAAAGAATTCTTTTTTTTCCAAAGGTATCAATATTTGAATAATTTATTGTTTCATTATTCTGATTTAATAATGTTGGAATATCATCTAAAGTATTAAATTGAGAGCTGCAACATGAAATAAAATGTTTTTCAAATTCTGATTGTGCTATTGGAATAATTTGTTTTTCTAAATACATAGATTCCAATAATGTAGTTCCGCCGTTGCAAATTATAATATCATGTGCCGATATTAATTCACCCATATTTGTAACATTATGATATATTTGATTAGAGTTGCATATCCTCTGAATTTCTTCAAAATCATTGTGCCAT
>JAJUFK010000421.1 GCA_029266015.1 Bacteroidota bacterium | reverse complement strand
CTTTGGGTTATGAGCCCAACGAGCTACCAACTGCTCCATCCCGCGATATATTTTTATATATATTTCAATCTTTTAATATATCACGCTCTCATGACATAACTTTTTTGAGGCTGCAAATATATAGTATTTATTTTCACTTGTCAAATATATTTTACTTTTTTATGAATTTAATTTTAAATACTTTGAAATACATGACTTTATATTACTTTTGTATACCAAATATTCATGCTATGCGAACAATAGTTTTATGCTGTTTACTTTTATGTAACGCACTTGTAGGAGTTTCTCAAAAAACAAGTGTGAAAATTGGGGTGCTCAAATACGGTGGTGGTGGCGACTGGTACGCTAATCCCACATCGGTACCAAACCTCATACAATTTTGCAATAAACAATTACCCGCAACTATTGCACCTTCGAGTGTGGTTGATGTTGGCAGCCCCGACTTGTTTACATATACTATGGTTCATATGACCGGGCATGGTAATGTGCTGTTTTCGCCTACCGAAGTTCAAAATTTACGAAATTATCTTATAAGTGGAGGTTTTTTACATATTGATGATAATTATGGTATGGATCAATATGTAAGACGCGAAATGAAAAAAGTATTTCCCGAACTCGATTTTATAGAACTTTCACCTCAACATCCTATTTATTCACAAGCGTTCCCATTTCCCAAAGGATTACCCAAAATACATGAACACGATGGCAAACCTGCTCAAGGTTTTGGACTATTCTACGAAGGAAGACTTATTTGTTTCTACACCTTCGAATGCGATTTAGGTGATGGTTGGGAAGATAAAGAAGTTCATAACGATAGCGATGAAACCCGCACTAAAGCTCTTAAAATGGGAGCAAACATTGTACAATACATATGCACACATTAGTCTAATGTAAGATTTTATTCAGTTTTATGTCTATTTAAATGTATGTGAATTATTAATTGAATTATAATTCACATTTATATTTGACTAAAATTTGGAATATGTTTGCCTATAGAATACTATATATTACAGTTGTTTCAATAATACTATCAACATATAGTATAGCTCAACAAACAGATTCATTAATATGGCATACTAATTTCGACAATGCCAAAGCTATTGCAAAAGAAACCCAACGTCCCATTTTATTGGTTTTTTCTGGTTCCGACTGGTGTAAACCTTGTATTTTATTGAAAAAAGAAATTTTTGAGACTGCAGAATTCACCGCATTTGCCAAAGATAGTTTAGTTACTGTATTAG
>JAJUFK010000416.1 GCA_029266015.1 Bacteroidota bacterium | reverse complement strand
ACTACAATCTAGCGGCCATGGTGCTCTATTAGTAGTACGATATGGTAAGCCCAAGTATGTTTTTCCGATAGAAATTAAACTATCAGTAAAACTATGGGCAGTTTCTGTCTTTGTAATGTGTAATGGTGTTATATTTTCACTTATTTTTATGGTATCTTGAGCAAATGTATATGTTTGAGAACAAACAAAAAATATAAGTAAAATAAATAGATGGTTTAATAATTTCATATAGTATAAGTTATATGTACAAATGTACAAAAAATAAATAATATAGAATTGAATTGGTTGTATAAATCACACAAAAATATGATAGATACAAAAATGATGAATTAAAATGATGGATACATGAGTCCTCGTGAATATCTATCCCCACGAATTTTACTTGGTATAGAATATTTTAATGAAACTTCGGTTGCTCCTTTTCCACGGTTATTGTATTCAAGATTAGATGCATTGAGATCATAACTTAATGCAAATTTAAAATCGTACCATGTAAAACCGATAGTTGTTATATAAGAATCCCCAACTCTATACCATAAGCCTGCAATTATATTTACCACACTTTTTTTAGCTTCTATAGTTTTGACGGTTCTTATATTGGCATACATACCAAAATTAAATTGGTTATTTAAATTTTGACTTGAATATAAAAAGGTTGGGAATAAAGCAAATTGTTTTGTAGCATGATATTTCAATCCTGCATTTACTTTGTAATGCATTGGTAATCGAGCGTCGGTTTGCTCAAAAAAAGACTGATTTGGTCTATTTACATTATATACAGCTATTCCTGCATATGCATCAAAATCATGTTTTTTAAAGTAATCTTCAACTACTCCGGAATTATAAAAGTACATTGCACCAACATTGAAAGTAGGAAATACTGTATATAAATTGGCTAACCCATCAACTGATGGAATAATTGAAGGGTCATATCCAAAATTTTCTGAATATTGAGAACCCCATTTAAAGTTATCGCCTTGTTTTTTATAAATGCAACCACCTTGTAAACCAAATGCTACATAATGTTGTCTATCTACTTGTATACTATGAGCTAATGTTCCAAGTAACCCTAATGTATTTAATTCTCCTTCAGCGCCTGTTGATTCTCTATACAATGAAATACCTCCACCGCTAAAATGATCGGGAGCTGTATTTGTTTTATATAAAAACGGAGTTTCTATAGGAATAATTGATGAAATTTGAATTAAGTTATAATTTGCAATTTGTGAATTGGTAAAAGTTCGGCTATTTATAGAAATATTTAAATCTTGTTTGTCACTGGCATATGCAGGGTT
>JAJUFK010000028.1 GCA_029266015.1 Bacteroidota bacterium | reverse complement strand
CTGAGTGGTTGGGTACAGCGAACCAGAAAATTAGGAGGAATGACCTTTGTTGATTTACGAGACAGATATGGTATAACACAAATAGTTGCTGATGGCTCTCAAAATGCTTATATGCAGGAACAATTAAATGAATTAGGTCGTGAATATGTAATTCAAATTCAAGGAACGGTAATAGAACGTGAAAGTAAAAATAAACATAATCCAACCGGAGAAATTGAAATATCTGCTCATATCATTACAATTCTTAATAAAGCACAATTACCACCGTTTACAATAGAAGACGATACCGATGGTGGTGAAGAATTACGAATGAAATTTAGATATTTAGATATTCGTAGAAATCCTATACGTGCTAATTTAGAATTACGTCATCGAATGGCACAAGCTATTCGAAAATATTTAGATTCACAAGGATTTTTAGAAATAGAAACACCTGTATTAATAGGTTCTACACCCGAAGGAGCTCGCGATTTTGTAGTGCCCTCGCGAGTATGGCCGGGGCAGTTTTATGCATTGCCGCAGTCACCACAGTTGTTTAAACAACTTCTTATGGTTGGTGGTATTGATAAATATTTTCAGATTGTAAAATGTTTCCGTGACGAAGATTTACGTGCCGACCGTCAACCGGAATTTACACAAATAGATTGTGAAATGTCATTTGTTGAACAACATGATATAATTTCAATGTTTGAAGGATTAGCTAAATTTATTTTTGCCGAAGCTAAAGGAATTACTTTTGAAGGCGATTTCCCTCAAATGACTTATGCCGATGCAATGAAATATTACGGTTGTGACAAACCCGATATTAGATTTGGTATGACTATTCAAGAACTTACAGGGGCAATGAAAGGTAAAGATTTTAAAGTACTTGATGATGCCGAATATATAGGAGCTATTACAGCAAAAGGTTGTGCTACTTATACACGAAAAGAACTTGATGAACTTACAGAATGGGTAAAGCGTCCGCAGATTGGAGCAAAGGGCTTAATTTATATTAAATACAACGAAGATGGTACTATTAAATCTTCTGTAGATAAATTTTATACTCCTCAAGAACTTACTGATATTTGCAAAATATGCAATGCGCAAATCGGTGATTTAGTATTGATAATATCCGGAGAGCAATCACTTGCATTAAATGCATTGTGTGAATTGCGTTTAGAAATGGGTAATAGATTGGGATTGCGAAAAAAAGATGTTTTTGCACCTCTGTGGGTAATTGATTTCCCTTTATTTGAATGGGACGAAGAAACACAACGATTATATGCAAAACATCATCCTTTTACATCACCCAAACCCGAAGATATTCCTTTGCTTGATACTAATCCAAAAGAAGTACGTGCCAATGCTTATGATTTTGTTGTAAATGGAAGTGAAATTGGAGGGGGATCAATTCGTATATATAATTCAGAATTGCAATCAAAAATGTTTTCATTATTAGGATTCACGTCAGAGCAAGCTCAAACACAATTTGGATTTTTGATGGGAGCATTTACTTATGGTGCTCCACCTCATGGAGGTTTGGCATTTGGTTTTGACCGTTTTGTTTCTATTTTGGCAGGTGCCGACTCTATTCGTGATGTAATTGCTTTTCCTAAAAATAATGCTGCAAAAGATCTCATGGCCGAGTGTCCAACTGAAATTTCTCAAGCCCAGTTAGATGAATTATGCTTGCAAATAGTAAAAAAATAAATAATTCATGTCGCTTACAGAACAGCATAGCCACGAGTATTTTATGAAGCAAGCCTTGCAACAAGCAAATATTGCTTTGCAAAAAGATGAAGTTCCTGTAGGTGCAGTAATTGTATATAATAATCAAATAATAGCTCGAGCACACAATTTAACCGAAACACTCAATGACCCAACAGCTCATGCTGAAATGCAAGCATTTACTTCGGCAACAGAATATTTAGGGGGTAAGTATTTGCAAAAAGCAACTTTGTATGTAACATTAGAACCTTGTGCTATGTGCGGAGGTGCTTCATATTGGGTGCAAATAGGAACTATAGTATATGGCGCGAGTGATAATAAACGGGGAATATCTGCGTTGAGGTCACATATTTTGCATCCTAAAACTCAAATTATAGGTGGTATTCTTCAAACAGAATGCGAAACATTGCTACAGAATTTTTTTAAACAAAAACGATAAAAATAATTTTTTATGAAACATGGAAACACTATACTACACATTGTATTTGGATTTGCAATTGTAGTTTTATTTATTCTCGTTACTATAAATAAAAAAACAACTCCCGGTAAAGAAAAAACTGAACCTGTTCATATAGCAGTTCAGGATTCAAGTGGTAATATCGTAATTAAACCATTTCCTGTTGCCTATATTATTGTTGATTCACTTATGCGCAATTATTTATATTACAAAAAAATTGAAGGGCAATATCAAGCAATGGTTAAACAAGAAGATGCTAAATTGCAACAACAAGGTCAAGCTTTTGAACAAGAAGTGTATCAATTGCAATCGCAAGTTCAAAAAGGATTAATAACAACACGCGATGCTCAAACCAAAGAACAAGAATTGCAGCTAAAACAACAAAAGTTAATGGAGTGGCAGCAATCAAAACAACAAGAATTGGCAAATAAAGAACAATTACTCATGAAAGAATTGCTTGATAGTGTACAAGTTGCCATTAAATTTCATAATGCTGATAATAAATATGAAATAGTATTGAATAATGCGTTTAATAGTAGTGTATTGTATGCCAAAGAGCATCTTAATATTACCGATACTATCCTTAAAATTATGAATGAACGTTATTCGAAATCGTTATCAAAAAAGTAATTTTTTAATTGTCTGTATTTCAAATGATTTTTAAAAAATATGCACATTGTTAATTAAATAATAGTATAAAATCTTGACATTTTTTTTATAAAATAGTATTTTTATAACTGAAATACTCATACTTTTTTAATACAACCCGGATATTGAAGAGATAAAAGTTTATGCACACTTTTAGATTATCCGCACTCTTCAAAAAACTTTAATTAATAGTATTCTAAATATCGCCTATATCCGGGTTGTTTTTTTAGCATAATTTAAAAAAAATCAAAATTATTTATTTGTAAGTCAAAGAATAGTAATTCTTTTTATCATTGCAAATAAAATTTCATATGTCTATTTGGAAAATTTTTTCATTCATAATTGTTTTAGGGCATATATTAGTTTAATAAAGTAAAAATATTATTGCCTATAGATATACTAAAATGATAGAAAAATATGTTATTTTTGTTTTGTAAATCAGATGTATAAAATATGAGAATATCAATACTCAGTTTTGTTGTATATTTTTTTCTTAGTTATTGCTATAGTCAAACTACAGCAAATTTTTCGCTTCGCGACGATTCTCAATATATAATGTGTTATACAGAATATTCTAATGGAATAGCAGTAAATAATACAGAAGTTGAATTTAAAAACACATCGTCATGTTCAGGTAATTGTAGATATGTTTTTGATTTTGGAGATAATACCCCTCAAATAATAAAAGATAATACATCAAACACAACACACAGATATGTTCAAGATGGGGTATTTGATGTGCGTTTGCAAGTATTAAATACTGTATCAATTCATGATAGTATAAAAAATAGACTATTTACATCTGTACAATTTATAAGTCGTTCTGACGATTCAGTTCAATTAGCTATTACATATACAGGTATTGACAACTCACGAAAAACGGCTACCATAAAAATACCTGAAGGTCAATATGCTCACAGAACATTGGCGCAACCAATTACAGTGTATAGTCCATTAGTTGAAAGTACTAATTTTTTATACGAAATAGATGATCCGAGTACAGATGATTCGAAAGCTCCTATACAGTCATTTGCTCATATATTTACTGTTGATACAGCAAATTTTAAACCTCATGATTTAAGTAAGTGGACATATTATTGGGAAATTTATAAAACAAATGAATATGGTGAGCCAATGAATACGCCATATACCAAATTTCATGTTGATTCTATTGAATATAAATATACATTTCCTGCAGAAAATTTTAGTCCCGGTTATTATGTAAAATTAAAAATAGCACTTGATAGTAGTAAATTTGAAAATCAACGAGATATAGAATATTATAAATTAGAACAATGTACGTATTCAAAACATCAAATAATTCCTGTTACCGATTATTTTTTTACTGAAAATTCCCAAAAAAATAAAGATGTTAAAAGTCGTAAAGCGTATATTCCTAACACATTTACTCCCGGAGGCAATGATGAAAATGATGTGTTTTTCTTTAATACAAATGGTGTAGATGTTTTTACAGTATGGATTTACAATAGTTGGGGTGGACTGGTTTATAAACAAGAGGCTTTAACTATTTCATGGACAGGAAACGATAATTTGGGAATGAAGTGTCCTTCAGGAGTTTATTATTATGTTGTGCAATCTAGTAATAGAGATAAACGACATGATACTTCAGGGTTTATCCAATTATTTCGTCAGGATTAAGTATTTCTATTTATATGTATATTATACGTAAACTCACATATGACCATGTAATATGGATTATACTATTGTTTACAGTTAGCTTTTTTACGTGGGGTAATTTTTTTATAACCGTTTCAAGTATTGCTTTGCTAACTGTTTGGATATTACAAAAGAATTTTTCATATAAATTTCAAATACTTTGGCAACGTAAAACCCCTTTATTTTTATTAAGTATTTATCTTTTGATTTTTATTGGGGCACTTGTTTATGTGCCAAATCCAAAAGCAATAAAAGATATTTGGGACAATGCCCCAATGTTAGTTTATGCTTTGGTATTGGGTAGCAGTAAGCAATTAACGCGCAAACAATTTCATGTCGTAATGCTGCTATACATTATTTCTATTGTAATAAATACGGTATATTGTTTTGTGTATTTTTTGTATGTTGCCGATAATTATACAGATGTTCGCGAATTAAGTGTATTTATGTCATATATTAGATTGGCATTGTATACACTTATGGCAATTGCAGCAACAGGGTATTATTTATTTTATAATACTCGTGTACGAATACATACCAAAGAAAAGGTTTTCCTATGGCTTGCTTTATTTTGGCTTATCTTTTTTGTTATTATTTTAAGTTCTATAACAGGATTTGTTGGGTTAGCATTATTGTTTTTATTTTTTACAATTTCTCAAATTCAAAAACAAAAACATATAGTACTCAAATTATTGCCACTTAGCATTATAATTATTGGAATTTGGTTTGTAACAGATACTGTAACCAAAGAATTACATTATTTTACAAATCCAAGCACTGTTGAAATTGAAAAATTAGATTCAGTAACCCTGTTAGGAAACCCATATGCTCTATTTACAAAAACCGGACGATTAGAAAATGGTAATTGGGTTGATTTATATGTGTGTGAAAAAGAAATTGTTGAGAATTGGCCTCTATATAGTTCAAAGCCAATATTTGGAAATGATGAAAAAGGTCATATTCTATATTATACACTTAAGCGGTACATGACATCAAAAAATCTTCGCAAGGACGCATCAGGCCTTAAACAACTAAGTCAAGAAGATATTAGAAATATTCATGCCGGCTGTACAAATTACCGATTTGATAAATCATTTAATTTATCGCATAGAATTTATGAAGTAATATGGGAATTCCATAATTATAAAATTGGGAGAAATCCGGCGGGCCATTCGGTAACGCAGCGTATAGAATTTTTAAAATGTGCATATGAAGTATTTAAAAAACATATGTGGTTTGGAACAGGAGTGGTACATATCACCGAAAAACTACATGAACAGTACGCAAAACAACCAATTAAAATGCCTCAAAAATTTTGGAAAAAACCTCATAATCAATTTATGCTTGTAGCTGTTGAGTATGGAATTGTTGGTTTTATTGTTTTTATTATTAGTATTTTGGGAATTATCTATTTCTCTCGAAAAAATCTTAACATACTTTCAATTAGTTGGTTGAGTATATGTTTAATATCTTTTTTCAATGAAGATATGCTTGATGGAATAAATGGGTTGGTTTTCTTCTCATTTTTTGCTATATTAATGCTTTGTATTCAACCTGTAAAAATTGAAAATTTCAACAAAAAGCAGGTGTAAGCTTTTGAAAATCAAATCTAATTAATCTTTTTATAAAATATATGCAAATACAATTTGTATTATTCAAAAAAATTGTATTTTTGCAGCGGAGAAATGGCAGAGTGGTTGAACGCGGCGGTCTTGAAAACCGTTTTACGGCAACGTAACGGGGGTTCGAATCCCTCTTTCTCCGCCAAAAAAAATATAAGGCCCTAACTTGAATAAAGTTAGGGCTTTTTATTTTTTTAAATCTAAACAAATTGACTCAAAATTTGATAGCAATAGTAATTTTTTGTAATTTTATCACAAAATCAGACCAATTTAAATGATGAATATACAAAAAATCGGGTTGAATATTTGGTTTATTTTGGTATGCTTTCAAAGTATAGCTCAGATTCCTTCTATCGTTTTTACACAAAATAAGAATCAATGGGATGATCGTGTATTGTATCGAGCCCAATTATATCAAGGATTTTTATATGCAGAAAAACAAGGATTTACATATTATTTTACTGATGGCACACATAAACGACATTCGCATAGTGTAGCACATGGAGAGGTAGAGTATGAGTATGATGAACAAAATTTAAAGCAACAATTGTCTGATTTTGTTAATGGAACAGTATCTGTTGATACGTCAACCATTCAACCGTTATCATCTTGTAATTCTCACGAAAAAAAGGAATTTAAAGCACATGCATATGCCGTTCAATTTATAAATATGAACAAAAAAGCTTCAATAGTTGCTCATAAGCCAATTTCAGGAATTGAAAATTATTATATAGGAAACAATCCACAAAAATGGGCACAAGGAGTTCAAAGTTTTGAAACTATAACTTATAAAGGTGTATATTCCAATATAGATCTTTCTTTATATAATAACAATGGAAGTCTTAAATATGACTTTATTGTAAAACCGGGAGGAAAACCTTCTCAAATTCAATTACGATATTCAGGTGTTCCTAAAATGGAAATAGATATAAACGGTAATCTTATTATTAACACTTCAGTAAATGAGGTGTTTGAGAAAAAACCTATTGCATATCAAATAATAGAAAATGATACTATTTTTGTTGATTGTGCCTATAAACTTGAATATTTTACATTAAGCTATATTGTTGGTATATATAATCCTAAATATACATTATATATTGACCCGGAATTAGTTTTTAGTACCTATACCGGTTCTATTGCCGATAACTGGGGTTTTACCGCAACTTACGACAGCGAAAATAATGTATATGCAGGAGGTATTGTAGATGCATTTGGTTATCCCACAAATATTGGTGCATTACAAGAAACATTTGGTGGAGGCACATGGGATGTAGGTATTATTAAATATGACCCTACCGGAACACAACGCTTATATGCTACATATTTAGGAGGTACAAGTGCAGAAATGCCTCATAGTTTAATTGCAAATAGCAACAATGAACTATTAATTCTTGGGACAACAGGTTCAAATGATTTTCCTATGCAAAACTCGTATGACTCTACGTTTAATGGTGGAAAAAATATTTTATATGACAATGCTATAGAGTTTGAAAACGGTGTAGATATGTTTATTGCACGATTAAGTTCAAATGGCACACAATTATTATCGTCAACATATCTGGGAGGAAGCGCAAGTGATGGAATTAACTTCGACTGGGAGGTAAATTTATATTATGGTCACGACTCATTATACTACAATTATGGTGATGGTGCTCGCGGTGAAATAATGATAGATGATGATAATAATATATATATTGCTTCCACTACATTTTCCAATGATTTCCCGGTTGTGCAGGCAATGCAGCCTACATTTGGTGGTATGCAAGATGGTATAGTATGTAAATTTAGTCCTGATTTATCGGTTCTGCAATGGAGTACGTATGTAGGTGGTTCAAGTAAAGATGCTGCGTATTCAATAGATGTAGACCATAGCGGTAATGCTTATGTTACCGGTGGTACTTGTTCTTCAACTCTGGGAATACCTATGAATGGATTTATAAAGAATAGAATAGGGGGAACGGTTGATGCATTTGTTCTTAAAATGAGTCAAGGTAATGGAGCATTACAAGCAGCTACGTATTATGGTTCAACAGCTTATGACCAGGCTCATTTTGTAAGAGTAAATAATGTTGGAAATGTCTTTATTTTTGGTCAAACCCGAGCATCGGGTAATACTTTAATTTATAATGCTCCATTTAATAGTCCAAATAGTGGTCAGTTTTTAGCATCGTTTTCTAATGATTTACAAACACTTAATTGGTCTACTGTATTTGGAACCGGTAATGGAAGACCAAATATTTCACCAACAGCTTTTGAAGTTGATATTTGTAACAGAATATATTTAGCAGGTTCTGGACGCGATTGGGCACAAGGTCAAAATCCCGGGTGGTTTTTTGATCCATATTATGGATATTATAGGTACGACGCCTATGGATGGAGATTTTTACAAGGAACCAAGAATTTACCAATAACAGCTGATGCTTACCAATCATATACCGATGGTCAGGATTTTTATATTATGGTAATTGATGATGAAGCCAAAAATTTGGATTATGCTACATTTATTGGCGAAATAAACTATGGTGGGTGGATTTCGTATGATGGAGTGAATGTCATAAATATCTCCTGTAATTATAGTGGCCATGATCATGTAGATGGTGGAACCAGTAGGTTTGACAATAAAGGATATATATATCAAAGTGTGTGTGCCAGCTGTGGAGCATGCAATGGATTTCCTACATCACCTAAGCCCGGCGCGTGGTCAAACAATAATAACTCTACAAATTGTAATAATGCCGTAATGCGTTTTTTTATTGATTTTGGTTTGTTGATTGCCGATTTTGAATTACCTGAAATAGGTTGTAAAACAAAAGAACTAGAGTTTAAAAATACTACTAAAATTCATTATAATAATCCTCAAATTACCTATACTTGGAATTTTGGTGATGGTTCACCTGTATCGCACGATGAAAATCCTAAACATGTGTATGTAAATCCGGGCGAATATATAATAACACTCACTGTTGCCGATAATTCGGCTTGTAACTTATCTGATTCTATAAAAAAGAAATTGGTAATTGTAAATAATATAAAAAATGAAATATTACCGGATAAAAATATTTGTGAAGGCCAATCAACAATTATAGGAATTTCAAATCCCTACAATCCTGAATTAACGTATGAATGGAATCCTACACATAATCTTACCGAAATTGATAAACCTCAATCTACAGCTAATCCTACAGAAACTACTCAATATACTCTTACTGTATCTTCCGGTTGGTGTCAAACAGTATATAATCAAATGGTAAATGTGTATAAAGATGATTATACAATTCTATCAATACAATCAACGGTATTAAATACTCCTAAAAATCCGGTATGTGTAGGAGATCAGGTACGTTTAACTGCTCAAACCAGTTCTCCTACTCAACGCTACTTATGGTCTACATCGCCTTATTTTTTTCCTATTTTAAATTCAGATTTTAAACAAAACAGTATTGTGGTTAATCCTACAGAAACTACTATGTATTATGTTCATACATTAAGTATGTTTTGCGAATATGAAGATATTGATTCAATATTGGTAGAAGTTGCCGATAACAAAATTATAGCAATCGGCGATACTCTTATATGTAAGAATGATGTTGCTACTATTTCAGTTCAAAATCTTATAAATGGTTCATCCCTTTCGTATAATTGGACTCCTAAAAGTGCAGTTGTGTCCGGTGGTGATTCGGAAAATGCTATAGTAAGACCGGAGCGATCAACACAATTTATAGTATATGCTACAAATTATGCCGGATGTATAGTTCAAGATACTGTACAAGTGAATGTAGATGAAGTTAAAATAGAAACAAGTGTTTATAATCCAATAAGTTGCCATGGACAAACCGATGCGTCTATAGTCTTATCACCCAAAGGTATTGAACCATATACCTATGAATGGGAAAATGGATTAAATTTTTCGCAAAGATCTCAATTAGGAGAAGGAAAATATATAGTTACTGTAACCGATGGATTAGGTTGTATAAATACTCGTGAGTTTGTAATTGAAGAACCCGATTTGTTGCAAATAATTGATACATCAATTTGGTATGTAACATGTGATGCTGCTTGTAATGGGGCTATTGATATAACTATTTCTGGTGGAACATTACCATATGCGTATTTGTGGTCTCGTGGTGATACAACCAAAACCATTCAGTCATTGTGTCAAGGTCTTTATAATGTAAATGTTACAGATGCTCATGGTTGTAAAACAAGTTTAGCACAAGCTGTTATAATTGGCAAACATGAACGGCTACCGTATTTAGATGCATTTGCCGAACAATCAATTTTGTTTAAAGGTCAATCTACTCAATTACATGCTTCTCCTATTCCTATTGATACGGTATCGTATTTTTGGTATCCAAATATTTGGATGGAAAATTACACATTGCCAATAGTGACTGTTGTACCACAAGATTCTTTTACCTATTATGTAAGAGCTATAGATACATATGGTTGTGAATCTGTTGATACTGTTCAGGTAACTGTGCATGAATGGGTTTGTGATGATCCGTTTATTTATATTCCTACTGCATTTACACCCAATAATGATGGAAAAAATGATATGTTATATATTAAGAGTTATGTAATAACTGATTTGTATTTTGCAATTTACGACAGGTGGGGTGAAAAGCTCTTTGAAACAACTGATATTACAAAAGGGTGGGATGGAACATATCAAGGAAAAGTATTGCAACCTCAAGTATTAGTATATTATTTAGAAGCTACTTGTTTGAATCAACAAAAATTTAAGTCAAAAGGAAATATTACAATAATTAAATAACTATTGAAACGAATAATAATTAGTATACTATATGCGTGTTTTGTCTTTCAAGCATTTGGACAGGATATACATTTTTCAAATTTTTATACTAATGTATTAAATCTAAATCCTGCTTTTACCGGTTATTTTAAAGGAAAATATCGGTATAATCTTACGTATAGAGACAGATATAGAACTGTAGCTGTGCCGTATCAAACTGTATCTTTGGGAATTGATACAAAAACAAGCAAATTACATGGATTAAGAAAAACGTTTGGATATGGAATACTTCTTAATTATGATATAGCCGGTGATTCACAATTTAATACTATTCAATTACAATTTCCGGTTTCATATATTCATATTACTAGTAATAAACAATGGAATCTTTCTGCCGGATTGATGCCTGCGCTTGTGTTTAATTCATTAGACTATACATTATTGCGTTTCCCCGATCAATTTGATGGAGTACAATATAACCCTAATTTGCCAATGAATGAGGATTTTGAAAAAACAAATTCGTTTTTTTTTAATATTGGAGCAGGAGGACAGGCAACATATAAACCTAATAAAACACAATCATATACTATGGGTTTAGCAGGGTACAATCTTACAACACCAAATATTTCTTTTTTTGATGATAAATCGGTTCAATTATATGCTAGAATGTTGATTCATGCAATGGGAATAGTAGAAGTAAAGCCCGATGTTGACATGGTACCGGCAGTAAAAATGCAATTTCAAGGAAAACAAAAAGAATATCATGTAGGAGCTATGGCAATTAAATATTTCGATAATCTTTCAATTATTGATGTATCAGGCGGAGTATGGTTTCGTTCGCGAGATAGAGATGCAATAATAGTAGGTGTAGGATGTAATTATTTAGGGTATACAATATTATGCAATTATGATATAAATATATCTACGCTTAAAAAAGCAAGTAATGGACATGGAGCTTTTGAATTGACGGTTTCATCAATACTCTATGAACAAAAAAAACGAAAAAAAATGACTTCGGTTAAATGTCCGCCGTATTTATAAATTATTTTTCTAATTCATTCCAAGCCAAAGCACTAGCGCCTAGAACAGCTGCATTTACATTAAGTAACCCACTTTGAGCTATAGTAATTTTATTTTTAAAAATAGGTAAAAGATTTTCTTCCATAGCTCGTTTTGTAGGTTCAATTATTAAATTACCTGCTTTTGCAACTCCACCAAATAAGAAAATATGTGAAGGACTGGTGTGACAAACTGCATCGGCTAATTTAAGACCTAAAATGTGTCCTGTATATTCAAAACATTCTTTAGCTAATTCATCGCCATCTTTGAGGGCTAATTCTATCTCTAATGCTGTAATTTTATTGTAGGGAATATCACGAAGTTTTGATGGTTTATTAGAATTACATAAAATTTCAGCCATGGTTCTTACCATACCTGTTGCAGATACATAGGTTTCTAAACAACCTTTTTTACCGCAGCCACATTGTCTTCCGCCGGCGAATACAGTAGTATGACCAACTTCTCCTGCAAATCCGTCATGTCCGTATACTAAATCACCATTAACTACTATACCACTTCCTAACCCGGTACCTAAAGTAATTACTATAAAATCACGAATTCCTCTGGCAGCACCGTATATCATTTCTCCCATGGCTGCAGCGTTTGCATCGTTTGTTATAGTTACAAGTATATTTGGAAAATAAGAACCTAACATTTTACAAAAATATACAGTTCCTTTCCAACTCAAATTTGGAGCTTCTTCTATTGTCCCTCTATGATAGTTAGCGTTGGGAGCTCCAACTCCTATTCCTACAAGTTCAAACTCAGGTTTTTGTGTTAATTCTTGTTGAATAATACCGGCTAAATTCTTTATATATGGTTCTATTTCAACATGTTCTTTGGTCGGAATAGATGTTTCAAACACACAATTTCCTTCTCTGTCTACAAATCCAATAGCGGTATTTGTTCCACCTATATCAACTCCTACGGTAATTTGTTTTTTCATACGTTTTTACTTTTTCACAAAAATATAATAATTGCCACAATTTTTAATTGAATATATACAATAAAAGTATAGGAATGTACATGGTAAAACATAAATTCAAAGTGCATATTATGTATTCCATAGTAATTCAGAACCTCCGGTGTAGCTAATTTTCTTATGGTCAAGTAGATAATTAATCACAGAAATTACATCTTGTTCGGAATGTGAAACTTGAGATATAATTTCATGCAATGAAGCCGGTTTTTTACCTATTATTCGTTTTAAATCACTAACAATATAGTCAAATGTAATTGTATTTACGCCTATTTCATTTCGTTTTCTACATACATCACAATTACCGCAGCGCATTTTGTTACTTTCGCCAAAATATTCCAATAATTGTAAACTTCTACATTTAGAATGATTTGTAACATATTCTATAATAGCTTGTAATCGCTGTTCATGTTTTTGTTTTCGTGTTTCAATATCATTATATGAAAATAACAATGATTCAGTAGGCAATCGTTCTTCTGTATAAATAATCAATGGATTTTGTTTGGCTCGGTAGTAACTTATGATACCCAATTTTGCCAAAGCTATAAGATATTTTATAATAAGGTCTGTTTCAGCGTTTACTTTTTTTGCCAATTGTTCTTCAGAGATTATACAAAATTCTGTAAAAATACCTGTATATGAACGCAATAAGAGTTTAATAAATGCATCAAATTGTCTATGTTCAACTTGAAATTTATATAAATCATCGCGTTGTAATTTGAATTTTACACGTGATTTTGTTTCTGCAGCTTCTGAAAGTACAATATATCCTTCGTCTTCCAATATTTTTATACTATTATATGTTTTTACAATTTCAAATTTAAACGTTTTACAAAAGTCATCAATAAAGAAATCATAAACGTTTCCTTTGGCAGCACCAACTTCTATTTGATAATAATTAGCTAAAGCTTCGTATACATTTTTTATGTATTTAAAATCAGGGAATTTTTTTGTAAAATTTGCTTTTAAGTTAGAAATATCTTTTTTATTATACAATAGCACGGCAAAAGCTTCAAGACCATCTCGACCGGCTCTGCCTGCTTCTTGAAAATATGCTTCAAGTGATTCGGGCATGTCAAAATGTAAAACAAATCGAACATTTGGTTTGTCAATACCCATTCCAAATGCATTGGTTGAAATCATTACCATATTATGAGATTTCATCCAATTTTCTTGTTTTAAATTTCGTGTTTGTGCATCGAGTCCGGCATGATAAAAATCTGTATTTACACCCATTTCTCTGAGAGCTAGGGCTATTTCTTTAGTTTGTTTGCGTGTTTTAACATATACTATTCCGGCACCTCGTATTTTTTTGCAAATAGTTAAAATATAACCTAATTTATCTTCTTTTTGTTTAACTATATATGTTAGATTTTTTCGTTCAAAGCTTGTTTGCAATACATTATGGCGTTTAAACCCTAATTTGTTTTGTATATCGGCTATTACATCGGGAGTTGCTGTGGCTGTTAGAGCCAAAACAGGAACAGTAGGTATTACATTTCTTATTTCAATTATTTCTAAATATGATGGTCTAAAGTCATATCCCCATTGAGATATACAATGAGCTTCATCAACAACTATCATGTTGATTCCCATTTTGTCTATTCTCGCTCGTACAATATCTGATTTTAATCTTTCGGGAGACATATACAGAAATTTATACTCTCCGAAGATTGCATTATTTAGAGTAATATCAAT
>JAJUFK010000331.1 GCA_029266015.1 Bacteroidota bacterium | reverse complement strand
GTTGTTGTAGTTGTGATACTATTCTCAGTAATTATTGTATTTTTGCCTTCCCAAAATGACAAACTAACAGAGAGTGTGTTTGTAAAAAGTGTCAGTTTGGCAAAAATGTCGTGTGGCAAATTTTTTGAAAAATCCACGAAAAAATTATTGAAAAATGGTAAAGAAAAAAAAACATACTGAAGACGAACAGCAAGATCAAGCAGTAAATCAAGAGATTGAAAGCAATGTTGATGTTCAAACTGAACAATCAACAGAAAATACTACCGAGCAAAATTCTGAATCATCTACAGCGATTGATACTGAATCAAATTCTTTGGAAAAACAACTTGCCGAATTACAAGATAAACATATTCGATTACATGCAGAATTTGATAATTTCAGACGCCGTACGTTAAAGGAAAAAGCAGATTTAATAAAAACAGGTGGAGAAAAAACAATTCTTGATTTATTGCCGGTTATAGATGATTTAGAGTTGGCACATAAGTCAATTCAAACAGCTCAAGACATAGATGCTGTAAAAGAAGGTGTGATTATTATTATTAATAAATTTCAGCAATATCTTAAACAACAAGGTGTTATTGAGATAGAAGCGCAAGATCAATTATTTGATACGGATAAGCATGAAGCTATTACAAAATTTCCGGCACCAACAGAAGAAATGAAAGGTAAAGTAATTGATGTTATTAAAAAAGGATATCAATTACACGACAAAGTAATACGATTTGCTCAAGTAGTAGTAGGAGAATAAATTCATGGCAACAAAAAGAGATTATTACGAAGTTTTAGGCGTTTCAAAATCGGCAACGAAAGACGAATTAAAAAAGGCGTACAGAAAATTAGCAATACAATATCACCCCGATAAGAACCCCGGTGATAAAGCTGCTGAAGAAAAATTCAAAGAAGCTGCCGAAGCTTATGAAGTGCTAAGCGATGATGAAAAACGTCGTAAGTATGATCAGTTTGGTCATGCCGGATTAGGTGGTGCAGGTGGCAGTGGATTTAGTGGTTTTGGTGACATAAATGATATATTTGAACATTTTGGTGATATTTTTGGAAGTGCATTTGGAGGGAGTGGCTTTGGCGGATTTAGTTCTCGTGGAAGAAGCCAACAAGTTAGAAAAGGTTCAAATTTGAGAGTAAAAGTACACCTTAATCTTCAAGAGGTTGTTCAGGGGGTAGAAAAGAAATTAAAAGTTAAGAAAAAAGTTGCCTGTTCTACTTGTAATGGAAGTGGAGCTGCTAATGCTCAGGCTGTACAAACATGTACTACGTGTAAAGGTACAGGTTATGTTGTACAAGTTGTAAATAGTATTTTGGGCCGTATGCAACAACAATCTCCTTGTCCTACTTGTGGTGGTGAAGGTAAAACCATTACACAGAAATGTACTACTTGTTATGGTGAAGGTATAGTTGATGGAGAAGAAACTATTTCTGTAAAAATACCGGCCGGTGTAGGTGAAGGTATGCAAATGAATGTAGCCGGTAAAGGAAATGCTCCACGAAGAGGTGGTGTAAACGGTGATTTAATAGTTGTAATAACCGAAGAAAAACATCCCAATCTGCAACGTGATGGTAATGATTTAATATACGAATTGCCAATTAGTTTCCCTGATGCAGTAATGGGTGCAACTGTAGAAGTACCTACAGTTGAGGGGGCTGTGAAAATTAAAATTGATGAAGGAACTCAACCGGGTAAAGTTTTACGTTTGCGTGGTAAAGGTATTCCCGATGTGAATGGATACGGAAGAGGTGATTTATTGGTTCATATACAGGTGTTTGTACCAAAAAATATAACAAAAGATGAACGAAAAATTCTTGAAAAATTGCAAGAATCAGAATCGTTTAATCCAAAGTTTGCTAAAAATGGTTTTTTTGATAGAATGAAAGATTTCTTCTAAGATTAACTATACTTTATTTCTTTTAGTGTATTGTTGAATTTGTTGCATGTTTGGGTTTATATCGTAACTGTTCATGGGTTTCTGATTTGCGTTTCATACTATAAAACGCTCCCAAAACCATAATGCAAATACCAACAATTTGATACCAAATAATATGTTGGTCAAAAAAGAGATACAAAACTAATACACTAAAAAACGGGTAAGTCATTTCAAGTGATATAACCTTTGAAATATCTAATCGTTTCATACCTTCGTAGAAGGTAACTTTACACGTAGTAAGCAATATTCCTCCAACAAGTATAAAAAACGACATGTATTTTTCTATATTCAACCATGTATGCGCTTGAGGTTCTAATAAGAGTGATGCCACAAGTATTCCCAGTCCACCAATTGTATAACGAACCGACAATACAACCGAAGGCGACACATAATATAAAGCTCGTTTAGAATAGAAATTTCCTATAGGAAATGTAATGGTGCTAAGTAAAATTAAGATATCACCCTTGTTTAAATGCAAGCCGCCTCCTTTGTACAACACCAATGCTCCACCAATCAATATTCCTACTGACCCAATATATTTTTGAGTTGTATTTTTTTCGCCTATAAATGGGGTAAACATTAGAGTAAATACAATTTCGGAAAGCATAAGTACCGACGAATTGATTCCCGATGTTTGTGATGTGCCTATAAAAAACAAT
>JAJUFK010000432.1 GCA_029266015.1 Bacteroidota bacterium | reverse complement strand
TACCGTTTGTATTGCAATAGCATCGGGTTGCAATACTATAGTATATGTTGATGCCGCAGTTATAGGAATAATTTGAGTTTTATAGCCAATATAACTAATTTCGATAGCTGCATTTTGGTGTTGTGCAACATCTAATTCAAACGTACCGTCTGCAAGTGTAAATGTACCATTGGTAGTTGCAGTATACCCAATTACGCGTTGTTCTCCGGTGTCGTTTGCTGCGTTATATTGAGCCTTCATTTCAACTACTGATGCGGCAATCAATGGTTCTTTTGTATTTGTATATACTGTACCAGTAATTTTTTTAGTTTGTGCTACGGCATATATACTACAAACAATACAACATATAGTCAGTATTTTTTTTAGCATGTTTTAGGTAAAAATTTATGCTAATATACACATTCATTTTGTATTAGGAAAACAATCACGCAAAAATGAATGTATTAAAATAGCATGTACTTTATCTGCTTGTTCAAGTTGAGCCGTGGTAATATCGGGATTGCTTAATTCAAAATCATTACACATACGCTCAATTACAGCATTATTATTAAAATTTGTAAAAGCATCATCTATTTTTACTACTATATTATATGCAATAATTGGTACTATTTTTTGAGCCAATTTATTTGAAATTGATTGAATATTCGATTCTGCAGAATGTAATTGCATATACACTTCGGCTAAAGCACCTACAAGTACATCTTGACACGTATTTACAATCATAACTTGTGTATGCAATGCATCAAAATGAATATCGGTAGCGGTATATTCAGCTTGTTTTTCACATAAATCAACAGCTCGTTGCGAAAAAATATATGCTTGTTTTACTAAATTCATACTAAAATTCTCGTCGTCGCCCCCATCGTAATGATACATAATCATGTAAACTTTTGCAAGTTTCCAAATTAAAGGGGTATGCCATAAAATATGGGAATAATCACGTACAATATCATGAACAATAGGCAAAATTTGCTCTACTTTATGTTGTTTTTGCTGCTTACTATAGTGCAAAATAGTATCTAATGTAGCCAATAAAAAATCCTGAGGTGAAAGCGTTTGT
>JAJUFK010000346.1 GCA_029266015.1 Bacteroidota bacterium | reverse complement strand
CAAATAATCTTAAAATAAATATTGCCTAAATGCACAACGGGTTATATATTATCTATCAACTTAAAGGAATATGAAAGGGTTTGGCAATTGTATTTTTGTTTGTTAACAATAAGTGAATCTGAAATTTCATAGGATGCCCTATTGGAATCCATTATTAAATAATATTGTGAGTTGTCAACTTTTCTTCTTGAATAATCAAGTTCTACAATATGTTTCTTTTGTTGTGAAAAAACCAATTGTGGTATAAAACATATACCGAGTAATAGTAGTCGCATAGAATGGTATAATGTGGTGTAAGTATATTTAGTTTTCTTTACTCAATCCAATAATTTTTTCGGCAAATTCACTGTAGTTTAATCCCGAAAAATTGCCTGAACTCATGAGCAATAAGGTTTTATTGTGCCAATGTATCATGTACAATTCAGATTTTACATCCTCAACACTTGTAAAAACTTTAATTTTTGAACTGCCAAATGCTTCTTTTATTCGTTCTGCTGAAATGCTTTCTAATCCTTTTTTGCGTAATGTTTCGGGATTTATATATACTATTTTTTCGTCGGCCAAATTCATGCTTCCGTTATATTGATTAAGAAACGAGTCGTATAAACTTGATGTGGCATACAATTCTAAACATACAATCAGTTCACGGTTAGGGAATTGTTCTCGAATGGCTTTTATAGTATAATTAAGTTTTACAGGTGAATGAGCAAAATCTAAATAGATATTTACGGATTTACTTTTGCCAATTAATTGTAAGTGTTTACCCGAACCTTTGAATGTTTTGATGGCACGATAAAATTTTTCTTCGGAAATTTTAAGAAACTGGCAAACTTTAATAGCTCCTGCTATGTTTTGCATATTGTGTTCCCCAAAAATAAAAACAGGTAATCTGCCACCCGAAATTCGTAAGAAACTTCTGTTGTCGAAAACTTCGTACGGATGCATAGTGTATGGCACAAGTTGTACATGTTCGGGCGTTTCGTTTATTACTTGTTGTACTATGCTGTCGTCATTATTATAGATTAATTTCCCGTTATGTTCTATAGAGTTTACATATTTTTTGAATTGCTCTACATACATATCAAATGTTGGAAATGTATTGACATGGTCCCATGCTATACCGCTCAATAAAGCAATGTGTGGTTTGTAGTGTTCAAATTTTGAACGGTAATCAATAGTTGAAGTTACGTGTTCATCACCTTCTATTATTATAATTTTGTTGGTGTTAGTTAAGTGAATAGTTCCTTCGTGGCCGGGAACCGTAGCCGACACTAAGTAATCGTATTCGTATTGATAATATGATAATACATGCATTACAATAGATGCTATGGTGTTTTTACCATGGCTACCGGCTATTACAACTCGTTGTTTGTGTTGCGACATGCTGTATATAAACTCTGGATATGAATAAATTCGTATCCCTAATTCTTGGGCACGTAATAATTCGGGATTATCATTTTTTGCATGTCGGCCTAAAATTATTGTATCTATATCTGTGGTAATTTTTTCGGGAAACCAACCAATTTCTGATGGAAGTAAATTGTTGTTTTTTAAGTTGGTATATGACGGGTCGTAAATTTCATCGTCGCTACCCGATACTATATATCCATTTTTTTGCAAGGCAATAGCCAAATTGTGCATTGCTCGTCCGCCTATTGCTATAAAATGAATTCTTTGCATACTAAAAAATTGCTGTATATTTGAAAACAAAAATACAAAAATTTAGATATGTGTATGCGTATTGATATTTTTTGTATGTAATCAGGAACATTTTTAAACAGAAATATATGAATGTGTATGCTATAGAAACAGGTAATTTTAAACTCGACGGGGGGGCTATATTTGGTGTGGTTCCTAAGACTATATGGGGGGCTAAATATCCGGCCGACGATAAAAATTTATGTAATTTTTGTATGCGTTGTTTACTTATAGAAGTAGACAATCGCAGAATACTTATAGATTGTGGTATGGGTAATACTATGCCCGAAAATTTACTAAAATACTACTACATCAATGGTGATGATACATTATTAGGCTCATTGCTTGCATGTGGTGTTGAGCCCGAACAAATTACCGATGTTGTACTTTCACATCTTCATTTTGATCATTGTGGAGGTGCAGTAACTAAACATACCGATGGTTCGCTACACCTTACATTTCCGAATGCTCAATATTGGGTTGGTAAATCACAATGGGAGTCGGCTCTTAAACCAAACAGACGCGAACGGCCATCGTTCTTAAAGGATAATATTGAACCTTTACAGCATAGTGGAAAACTTAATCTGATAGATTCTACAACTATAATTGCTCCCGATGTTGAATTGCGATTGTATAACGGACATACCTTGGGGCAAATAATACCTTTTATTCATTACAAAAATAAGACGTTAGTATATACT
>JAJUFK010000209.1 GCA_029266015.1 Bacteroidota bacterium | reverse complement strand
GAATTTATTGCTATTGAAAAAATGAAGAAAGAGGATTTTTCAATAAAATCGAATAATATTCTTTCAATTTTACGTGATAAATCAGGAGTAATATGGATAGGAACAGAAACAGCAGGATTAAATAAATATAATACCCAACGAAAAAAATTCAGTAATATTTATCCAAGCCAGTTGCATAATAAACCAATTACCTCCGATAATGTGTTTGCAATGTACGAAGAAGATAAGGGATTTTGGATAGGTACTCGAGGTGCGGGTTTAAATTTTATTGATAAAAAAACATTCCAAACAACTACATATCAGGCAAAAACAGGTGATGTTTTAAATTATAATACTATAACATCATTTGTAAAAGATCCTCGTGGTTTTTTCTGGATAGGTACCGATGGAAACGGAATATTTAAATTTAATCCCGAAAAAAATGAAATAGAACATTTTTTGTATGATGCTACCAATAAAAATTCGTTGTCAAATGATGCAATTACCGCATTGTATCTTGACAAAAATTTACAATTATGGATTGGAACATACGGTGGAGGATTAAATAAATTTGATTACTCTAAAAAACAATTTAAATCATATACTATACATGCATTTAATTTTATGCGAAATGTAGTGTGGTGTATATATCAAGACAGTAAAGGAATTATTTGGGCAGGTACAAATGGTAGAGGATTAATGCGTGTAGATCCGCAAACTGATGCTGTTGAATTTTTTGAAAGAAACAGGCATGTATCTACATCGCTTAACAATAATGTGGTGTATTCTATACTCGAAACAAAAAATGGTGATTTTTGGGTAGGAACCGGAGGCGCCGGAGTAAATAAATTCAATAGAATAGATAAAACATTTGAACCATTTACTCGTCAAAGTCATGGTTTAGCTAATGATATGATACTTGCAATGCTCGAAGATAATCATGGTAATATTTGGATGAGTACATATTTTGGTTTGTCAAAATTTGATCCGTCTAAGGGAAAATTTACTAACTATAATAAATTAGATGGAATTCAAGGTAATTCTTTTAATGAACGTGCTGCGTTTAAGTCATCGTTGGGAATGATGTTTTTTGGAGGACCAAATGGTGTAACGTATTTTATGCCCGATAGTATTACAAATGATACATATACCGGAAGGGTAGTTATTACTGACCTCAAAATTTATAATACTTCGGTGCGAATAGGTGAAGAATTTCATGGAAAAGTAATTCTTGATAAATCTATTACTTATTCTTCAGAAATTGAATTGTCATATAAACATAATTTTTCTATTGAATTTGCAATTTTAAATTATATAGCTCCTTCAAAAAATAAGTACAAATACAGACTTATTGGTTTTGATGAAGATTGGAACTTTACCGATGCGAATAAACGATTTGCTACATATACTAATTTATCGGGTAAAGAATATATTTTTGAAGTTACTGCAACTAATAATGACGGAGTCTGGAGTGATCAGGTAACACGATTGAAAATAAAAATTATTCCTCCTTTTTGGCGTACTACTTGGTTTTATTCTATATTAGTAATAGTAATAGGTTTAATAATTTATATTTATATAAAAGTTCGTGAACGACAACTTATTGATGAGAAAAAGCGTTTGGAACGAATGGTTGAAGAACGAACTCAAGAAATAAATCAGCAAAAAGAAGAATTACAATTACAAAGTGAATTGTTGGTTCGTAATAACGAAGAACTTTCTCGAACCAATCGATTAATAAAAGATAGTATAAGTTATGCTAAGCGTATTCAAGATGCAATGTTACCTTCTATGCATGTATTAGAAAAGCATTTACCCGAATCGTTTGTGTTATTTAAGCCTCGTGATATTGTAAGTGGTGATTTCTATTGGTTTGCCGAACAAGGGGAAATAATATATGTTGCTGTTTCTGATTGTACAGGACATGGTGTGCCCGGAGCTTTTATGTCTATGATTGGTTCTACACTGCTTAATGAAATTACTTCAGAAAAATTACATCAAAAACCTTCAGAAATACTCGATAAATTAAACAAAGGTGTTGTTACTGCTCTTAATCAAAATTTAGACGGAAATGCCGATTCTCAAGATGATGGAATGGATATAACACTGTGTGCTATTAATAAAAAAGAAAAAACTATTCAAATAGCTTGTGCTAATCATATTGTGTTTAGAGTGTATAATGATTCTATTGAGGCAATTCAAGGTGATATTTGTTCTATTGGAGGTTTGTTTTCTGCCGAAGACAATAAAGGATATTCAAATTTTGAGTTTAAATATAAATCGGGTACTCGCTTTTATTTATTTTCTGATGGATACCAAGATCAATTTGGAGGTAAATCAAATAAAAAATTCCAAGCATCAAGATTTAAAGAATTATTATTTGAAACGCGAAATGTAAGCATGCAAGAGCAATTTGAAATATTGAATACTACATTTGAAGAGTGGAAGGGTGCTAATCGTCAAATAGATGACGTATTAGTAATGGGTATTAAATTAGATTAATATGAATTTGTTTGTATCTCGGCTTGTTCGAGTATATATATGTTTTGCTTTTGTAGTATGTTCTATTACTGTTAATGCTCAGCATCCAATTGTTCCTAAATCTGATGTAGTTTATACATTACCTCAAATTCCTATTGATACATTACAAAGAATACAAACATTGTTTCCTAACATGTTTGCATACCCATTTTTTGTTGATATCAATTTTATTTCTCAAAGTTCTAGTATAGTTGTAAATGATACCGTGTACTATACAATGCAATTTGCATCACCGGGAGCCTATTCTCTTAATATTATATTTGATTCTTTGTATATCAATGAACATGGAATTATATGGTTGTATAATCCATCTAAAACATCTGTTGCAGGTCCGTTTTACAAAAAAAATATACATTCTAATTCGTTTGCATCACCGCTTATATGGGGAGATACTATTTGTATAACATATTGTGAACCGCTTAGGGTAAATCAAAATACCAGAATTTTTATCCGACAAATTTCGCATGATTTTAAACAAGACTTTGAAGCAAAAAAACAATTAAAAGCATTGGCAGATACTTGTAATGTAAATATTAATTGTGGAGAGGGAACTACATGGTACAATGAAAAAAGAGCTGTATGTAAATTAATTATAGGTGGCACAAGTATTTGCACAGGTACATTAGTAAATAATACATCTCATGATGCTACTCCATATGTTTTAACTGCTAATCATTGTTTGAGTTCGCAAGCAAGTGCCGAAAAAACAGTTTTTTATTTTAATTATGAATATCAAGATTGCGAAGGTTCCGGACAACTGAATAATTCATATGTTATTAGCGGTTCAAATTTAGTTGCTACATCGCCAGGTGGTAAAATTGATTTTACACTATTGCAAATGGTTGAAATACCACCAGCAGCATTTAATGTGTATTATGCAGGTTGGGATGCTTCAGGAACTATTACAAAAGGGAGTGTCTGTATTCATCATCCTCGAGGAGATGCAAAAAAAATTTCAATTGATAATGATTCATATTCAACAGCATCGTTTTTAACATATGTTAAGTTATCACATTGGAAAATAAGTAGATGGGATAAAGGAACTACAGAATCAGGGTCATCAGGTTCTGCTTTGTTTTCTATGAATAAACAAGTAATTGGAACTCTTTCGGGGGGCGAGGCAAATTGTTCAAAACCTATTAATGACTATTTTTCAAAACTATCTGTAGCATGGGATTATCATACCAATGACAATGAACGTTTGAAACCTTGGCTCGACCCTCAAAATACCGGTAAAACTGTATGTACAGGGTTTGATCCAAATTTGCAGGATACTCATGTTATTTCAAATATAAAACTAACAGATTCTATAGGATTGTATGATTTTGCAAATAAAGCAACCGGATTGTGGACCAGTGTAAATGAAATAGGTTGGTCTCAATTTGCTGATTATATACCATTTTCATTCAATAAAAATATATATGCGATTTCTTTATTAGGAAGCATAGATACAACACAAGATATGTCGCACATTATATTTAAAATATGGCAAGGAGTAAATAAACCGGAGCAAGTACTGTATACTACTCCATTACACAAATCAATGGTAGTAGACTCTGTATGGATTAAAATAATCCCCGATGAAGCAATACAAACAAATGGTAGTTTTTGGGTTGGGTATGAAATACAAGATAAATGTTCGGCATTTACAGCTTTTATGGCAAAACCTCGTTCTGTAGAAAATTCTTTATATATAGAACATCCTAAACGGTGGATTCCGGCTAACTTGGTTGGAATTAATTCATCATTGGCTGTTGAATTGTATGTAACTAATCAACCCGATACTATTAGTGTAATTGAGATAGAAAAACCAATATTTGCCGCTAAAATCAATCATACTATTAAATCATATAGTACAGTAGAATTATTTGCAGTAGATTCTATTCCTTGTTTATATGATACTACGCAGTATTTTCTTGTTTCACCCGACAATGGTATATCAACGTGGAATGGGCCAAACAATGTTAGTTTACAATGTATTTCAAATGTATATTCTAAAAATACTGCACCTTATATACAAGGTATTACTGTAGGTATTCATTCGGTGCCGCAATCAAACAATGTTACTCGTTGCAT
>JAJUFK010000139.1 GCA_029266015.1 Bacteroidota bacterium | reverse complement strand
ATTATTAGCATCATACACCTCGCGATGTGATGTAATATTAATAAATTGAGGATTAAATTCCATCAAAGGGTCTATAGTATTGTAAATAGTTTCAATTCCTTTACCTTTAAGAGGAGGCAGAATCTCAAATGAAAATAAAGTTTTTTTAGTTGTTTGTATTGTTTGAGCAACATTCATTGTTTTTACATTTTTATTTGACAAAAATATAAAAAATGATTGAGCTTATATGTTTGTATGCAAAAGTTTTACTTTCACACCATAGATATTAGCATTGACATAAAAAAAACAGAGAATTCCATACTTATAGCTTCTTGAATTATTGAAAAAAGTATATTTGTATAATATTATACAACTTATGAAGTCTCAAAACGACATAGCTCTTGAACAATATATTCGAGCACATATTGATGATGAACCTAAATTACTCAAAGAATTAACTCGTCAGGCACATATTACATTATTACATCCACGTATGCTTTCGGGGCATATACAAGGAAGAATTCTAAAAATGTGTATGCGTATGATACAACCACAACGAGTTTTGGAAATAGGTACATATACAGGCTATTCTGCTTTATGTATTGCAGAAGGTTTACAAGACAATGCACATTTAGACACTATAGAAATAAACGATGAATTAGAACCAAAAATTCGAACTTTTTTTAATAAATCAGAACATGGCCATAAAATTTCATTACATATAGGCGACTGTGTACAGATTATTCCTCAATTCCCATATATGTTTGATGTAGTTTTTATTGATGGGAACAAACGTCATTATATTGATTATTATGAAGCTGCTATGAGTAAACTTAATTCGGGAGGATTTATCTTTGCTGACAACACGTTGTGGGACGGTCATGTAATTGATAAACACATAGATGCTACCGATTTTCAAACACAAGGTATTATTGCTTTTAATACTCATGTAAAACAAGATACACGTGTAGAAACCGCAATATTACCCATACGCGATGGTATTACAGTATTATATAAAAAATAAAAAATATGATGTATAAAACAATTATTGTATGTGGTGTTTTTATTTGTTCTGTTTACAATTTGTATTCACAAGCATTTCCGTTTCCACAAAACAAACAATATCCCTATGGTTATATGAGTAAAGCAATAACCCCGGCTTACATTCAAAAAAACTATGAATATTGGAAACAACATGCTGTATATATGTGTAATACTCATGAAGCACGTATCATGAAATTTCCCAACGACAATCAAACAACAGTATCAGAAGGTATAGCATACGGTATGATTATTACAGCGTATATGGGCGACAAACAATTATTTGATAATTTATTGAATTACTATTCTGCACGAACCAACTGCAGAGGAATGATGAATTGGATATACAAAGATTGTGAAACAGGAGACAACAAAAAAAATGGTGCAACCGATGCCGATATTGATATAGCATTTGCATTGCTTGTAGCTGCTAAACAATGGCCGCAAGACACTCGATATAAACAGAAAGCATCTATGGTTATAGATAGTTTACAAAAATATTGTTTTGTAGTATGTAACGGAGAAATTATTCAAAAACCGGGAGATGATTTTGGCGGTTGCTATTGTACCAACCTATCATATTATTCACCGGGGTATTACAAAATTTTTGGTTTATTCAAAAAACAAGAAGGGAATTTGAATGCTTACTCATTTTGGGAAAAAGCATATTTTGATGTTTACAGTACATTATTAAAAAATGCACATCCTATAACCGGTTTAGTATATGCTTGGACAAACTTTGAAGGCAAAGATCCTCAAAATTGCTATTATGAAGTTACAGGTTCGGGTACATATAATTCATACCAATATGATGCTTGCCGCACTCCTTGGCGTATTACTATGGATTATGTATGGTTTGGGAATGAACAAGCTCGTGATTATTTACAACGTATTTCTCGTTTTGTTCAAGCTCCCATATATGCACAATATGATAGCAAAGGAACAATTTGGTACGGAGGCGGAGGCATACAAAATATTGTTGACAGCTATTGGACAAATGGATTAAGAAGAATAAATCCTGACTACGCAGATTGGGGGCATAGACACGCTATTGCATTTGTAGGATCATTTGCTTTAGCATCTATGGCAACCAACCAATCAAATGTTGATATTTGCATGAATGAATTAAGTACCCTGCAAGCACTCCGATATTATGAATCAAGCTTAGGATTACTATACTCACTATTAGCAAGCGGAAATTTTTGGAATCCTTTATAACAGTATGAGAATAAAATTGCTTTTACCAATTTAATGTTTCTATATACACATTATATTAAAAAACATTTATATAAAATCTACACAATAAATATATAGATTATTAGTTTTATTCCTATAATTTACGTAATTTTGCTCATAAAAAAATTCGTATTATCATGGCGTCATATACTATGTTCCCACATAAACATTTTGCTGTTGTAGTATTCAACAATCCAATTATTGAACTACAAGAAGCCATAGCTATCAATGACGCATATAAAAATGACTCACACTATTCAAACATTCATTATTTGATTATTATAATGACCGGTTGCAGACCCAATTTTACTGAAAAAGATTTACCTCGAATAACAGAATTATATACTTCAAACACACAAGAAAATAATCATAAAACAAGTGTGTGGATAGTTGATGAACCTTTGCTAACAGCATTTGCTCATATTTTTGTAAACTATACCGACGAAAAAAGCTATTATTGCTCTACACTTAATAAAGCATATATATTGTTAAATCCTAAAAACATTTCATATATGGAATTTTTGGATTTTATAAAACAATCACAATCTAACAAATAAAAAGATTATATATTCAATAAAAAATTACATTTTTTGAATATGCGGATACCTCTGTAAAAACAAAATAGTTTTATACTGCAATGCTAAAATTATTTGATATTCTGAAGCATTAGCTATAAATTCATCAGTAAAAGCACAAAATGCTATAAATTCATTCAAATATTCTTTTGGTAAGCGAGTAACATCTAACACTAATTCTTTAGTAAATTTTTTATTTGCAATTAGAATGATATGTTTTTGTTCAAGCAATTCAACTGCTCGCAATTGATTTTTAGCGTGCTTATTAAAAGAATTATACAAACCGGTAATAGCACCATCAATAGATGCAACTCCAATTTGTCCTGGAGTATATTCTTTGATAGGTATATACTTTTCATACACAAGATTTACATGAAGGCTATCTTTTGGAAACTTCATTGATAATATTGCATATTTAAAACTTTCATAATCAAGAGGAGCATGCTTTACCACTTTACTCAAATCATATATTTGCTCATCAAGTAAAAATGTTTGATGATTACCGTCTACTACTACATATTTTTTCCAATGATATCCTATAGAAGAAAACAATAATGTATCTCCATAATCAACAGATATTGTAAAAATACCGGAAGTATCAGATTCTGCTAATGTATGTTTTGTTGTATTTTCAACATATACACCCGACAACGATGTAAAAGTTTGAGAGTTAACAATTTTACCATACAACATCTGTTGAGCATGTGCTGTAACAGACAAAATACAAACCAAAATAACTACATATAACAATCGCATATCTATTGTTTTTGGTAAAAATACAAGCATTTTTTTTGAAATGCAAGAATAAAAAAAGCTGCCATTTCAGGCAGCTTTTTTTGACTCATATTTTGAGTTTATTATTGCACAACTATTGGAATAGTTTGTACTTGAGAATTCACTGTTACTTTAACAGAATATACCCCTTTAGCTACACCACTTAATGGAATAGTAAATGAATTTCCTGAAACAACAGAAGAATAAACAACTGCACCTGAACTTGAAACTAATTGTATAGTAACATTATTCATTTCGGCATCAAAATCTATTGATACTTGAGATGTTGCAATTGTTGGATAAACTTTCATTGATACATCTGATACTTGTTGTATTGAAGTTTGAGCTTCGGCAATATTACTCAATGCAAGAGTAAACGGTCCACTTTCAATTTTCAACATTTCCCAACGAGTTTCTACTGTATCAGGTAATTTCATTTCAACTCTATAAATAGTACCAAATTGATACGGAACAGGATCGTTCCACATAGGAGCAGCAGAACCTGAAACTGAATCAACTTGAACTAAATTATTTACATTAGTACCTTTTTTGATTCTATAAGTAGCTATAGGTAATCCTACATATTTAGACCATTGTAAAGTAGCTTTACCGGTAATTTGACTTACATTGTAAGCAACTACTACTGTTGTATGAGGAGCACTTTCTGCAGTATTATTACAAGTAGAATCACGTGTTATTAATTTATACGTAAATGATTTAGTCAATACATCAGCATCTTTATCTTCAATAAACGATTCAGTAGCATTAAAAGGTAAAGTACCAACAGATATATATGTTCCTGATTCTCCAGTTTCACGCATTACTTCGTAACTTGCAGTACGTTTACCAAGAGTACGCTCCCATGCTATTACTACACCTTTTCCATCTTTAGCAAATGTAGCCACACCAATTTCTTCTTTGTGAGGACGAAGAATTGCAACAGCAACCTCATCAGATGCTTTACAACCATTTTTATCAATAACCTCAACAGAATAATTTCCATCGGTATTTACAGCCAATGTTTGTGAACTAGCATTTGTATTCCATGTATAAGTAAATGGAGCATTTCCTGTTACTGTAGGAGAAAGCGTCGTAGAAGATCCTTGACAAACTTGTTTATCATCACCTAAACTTACAGTTGGCAACGCATAAACCTCTGTAATTGTAAAATCATCAGACGTTACACAACCATACGAATCACGAACTTGCAAATGAGTTGTACCGGCTTGATTTACAACAATAGAATTTTGAGTTCCCCAACCTTGATTATTCCAATTGTATTCTACAAAATTTGAAACAGTTATAGGGAATGCACTTCCTTGACAAATAGCTCTATCTGCAGGTAACGATACTTTTACCGGAACTTGTAAAGAAACAGCATCTTCATATTGGAAGAATCCTTTATATACAGTAAGAGTAAATGTAGTATTTGTAGTAGGTTGTACAGTAATAGATTGTGAATTTTCTCCAGTACTCCACACATATGAATACCCTGCCGATGCAGGTACAGTAGCTTCAAGAGTTACTGAACTTCCATAACAAACTATAGGATTAACTTTATTTATACCAATTACAGTTATATAATCTACCTTAACCAAAGAATCAGCACCATATTGATTCATAGCTTTGAGTGTAACTTTGTATTTACCACCTTTGCTATATGATACCACAGGATTTGGCACAATTCGTTGCTGTGGAGTTAAATTCAAACCTTCAAACTCCCAAATCCATGATTCGGCACCCGACATAGATGAAGTAAATGAAACTGGAGCACCAGGACCAACAATAGTTTGCGATGCCGAGAATGATATTTTAGGTAACGCCATCCATGTAGAACTACCTGTTGCCGGTTGAGTAAACGAAACAACAGTAGATGCACTCAACCCATCTTGGTCATATGCAGTAAAGGTAACTTGAGTTGTTCCAACCCAGTTTTTATCGGCAGAAAGTATAGAAGCCACTCCATTTACTATTGTAATTAACAATTTTGAATTTGGAGTAAATGTCCATTCAATGGCAGATGCAGGAGTATAATCATCTTTCACATATTTTTTAAGATCTATACTTGGATATCGAGCTGTTGTAACATTATACGTTTGAGCAGGTATTGAATTTAGCACCGGAGCTTGATTAAGAGCTTGAGATACCTCTAAAACAATAAATTTAGTTGTTGAAAGTCCGGCACCATCAGTTACTTTTACCTCAACAGAATCTTTACCAACCCAATTTGCATCTATACGAGTAACTTCTAATACACCATTAGACACATAAGTAATAAAATTTTGTGAAGGTGTTACAATTTCATATGTTAAATTACTTGCTGCAGTATAATCATCTTGCACCAAATCTTGTAAAACTATTGGAGCAAATGAAGTTCCAGAATTTAATGTTACAACCACTTCAGGTTCAAACGTTGGTGCTTGATTTGGAGTTCCTGAAATTGTAACAGGTATTTCTATTGTTGTTGACAAATTATCAATATCAGTAACTTTTACTTGAACTACTTCAGTTATAGAGATTGATGGATTTACAGGTTGTATTACTATAGCACCATTTTGAACAGAAGCTGTGAAATTAGTAGAACCTACTACAGATACTGTTAAATATTCTAAAGAAGTATTATCGTCTTTAACAAAACTTTGTAAAGGCACTTCTACTTGTGTTGCACCTTTTTCCATAACTACCTCAATATCTTTAACAATAGGAGGTTCTGACGAAATTACTTTAATATAAACAGAATCTTTAAAATTACCTTCGGCAGTTGTTACATACACATATCCACTATTTACATTTACTGCAGTAATTACACCAGTAGTACTCAATTCTAATGAATTGTTTGATGTACTCCAACTATAACTTTGATTAGTAGCATTATACGGCTTTATGTATGGATATATAATATCAGATTTTCCTAATGGAAGCTTAATAGTATCT
>JAJUFK010000390.1 GCA_029266015.1 Bacteroidota bacterium | reverse complement strand
GTGCATTACGTCCGGTTTTTCCATGGATAGTTAGCAGTTATTAGTTATCAACTATCAGTTATGAGTTTCAGTTAACAACTATTAGTTTAAGGATGGGAAAGTCTGTATTACAAGATAAAAGTTTTGAGTTAGCAAAAAAAATTGTTTTTTTACATAAAGACATCTGTGAGAACAAAAAAGAATTTGTGATATCAAAACAAGTTTTACGTTCAGGAACAGTTGTTGGAGCATTGATACGAGAAGCCGAGTTTGCTGAAAGTAATTTAGATTTTATTCATAAATTTGCTATTGCACAGAAAGAATGTAATGAAACTCTTTATTGGCTTGATCTTCTTATAGTAACGGAGTATATTACAAAAACTAAATATGATGAGATATATACTAAAGCTTATGAAATTTAAAAATGTTAATTTCAACAATAAATACATTAAAGAAAAAGGCAAAATAGTTAGTAATTATCAGTTAACAATTATCAACTATAAGTTAACTAAAAACTGATAACTAAATACTGCCAACTGATAACTATGATAAACGTTACTCAACCATATCTTCCACCTTTAGATGAATTTACTCCGTATTTAGAGCAAATATGGAAGAATAAATGGCTTACGAATAATGGACCATTTCATCAACAATTTGAAGCAGCTTTGTGCGAATATTTGGGAGTACCGTATATATCTGTTTTTTCGAATGGTACATTGGCATTGCTTACGGCATTGCAAGCTCTTGAAATACAGGGGGAAGTAATAACTACACCCTATAGTTTTGTTGCAACAGCTCATTCGTTATTATGGAATAATATTACTCCTGTGTTTATAGATGTTGACCCTATATTTGGTAATCTTAATCCATTAAACATAGAAGCAGCTATAACCTATAAAACTACAGCAATTCTTCCGGTACATGTGTATGGAAATCCGTGTAATCACAAACAAATTGAAATAATAGCAAAAAAACATCATCTTAAGCTAATTTACGATGCTGCACATAGTTTTGGAGTTAAAGAAAATGGTGTTTCAATCTGTAATTATGGAGATGTATCAATTTTAAGTTTTCATGCTACCAAAGTATTCAATACTTTTGAAGGTGGAGCAATAGTGTGCCATACTAAAGAAATGAAACAACATATAGACGACCTTAAAAACTTTGGATTTCGTAACGAAACAACCGTAATAGCAGCCGGTATAAATGCTAAAATGAACGAAGTGCAAGCAGCTTTTGGACTACTCCAACTTAAATATATAGACCAAGCAATTGCCAAACGAAAACACATAGCCGAACTCTACACCAAAGAACTATCTGAAATAAAAGGAATTCGACTTATAATTCAAAACTCAAAACGTATAACTCAAAACTATTCCTATTTCCCTATATTCATCTCCGAGCAAGAGTTTGGTAAATCACGCGACCAAGTATATGAGGAATTAAAGCAACATGGCATATATGCTCGTCGATATTTTTATCCATTAATTTCAGATTTCCCAATGTATTCTCAATTGCCTTCGGCTACAAAAGAAAATTTGCCAAATGCACATGTGTTAGCACAGGAAGTATTGTGTTTGCCGATGTATCCGGATATAGATATGAATGAAGTTGAAAGAGTTATTTCAATAATTAAAATATAACATTTATGTCATCATATTATACAGAAACAGAACTTGCAGCATTAGGGATTAAATCATATGGTAAACATGTGTTGATAAGTAAAAAATGTAGTTTGT
>JAJUFK010000430.1 GCA_029266015.1 Bacteroidota bacterium | reverse complement strand
TTGACGTATGATTGTTGTGATCCAATTGAAGTTTGTGCCGACGGCATCAGAATTATTTTAGCTGTATCTATAGGAAGTAAATATCCGTTATCAAATTCTATTGAATTGAGTATATACATACGTGAAGGAACTTGTTTATTTCCACCACCTGTTATAAGTACATTGTAAAATGTATTTCCATATTGATGAATTTGTTGGTTTGTTCCTTCAAAAATCACAGTCCCGGTTGGGGTATTAGTTCCCGGGTTTATCCAATTTCCAATGATTTCTATTGTCCCCTGATTGCTTATTATGCCTTCATTTTCAATATTCTGAGGGATAAAAAAAGTTGTATTTGCATCAATATGCAAAGTAGCTTGATTTGCAACAAATAACTGTGCATGTACCATTGTTGGTACAAGTAACATACACAATATATATACGCGAATCAATTTCATAAACAATGTTGTTATTTTTGAGTTTGAACAGCTGTTGGTTGTAGTATTTGTAGTAATGCTTGCATAGAATTTATTTGTTTTTGCATTGATTCTATACTAGTTTGCATAGTTTGTAATTGTGTAATTTCTTGTTTCATTGATGCGTTTGAAACTTGTAGTTTTTCAATTTCTAATTTTTGAGCATCAATGATAGCTTGTTGTTCTTTAATTGCTTCAATCAAGACTGCAACTATATTAGCATATTCTACTGCTTTATAACCTGTGTCATCAGTAATTACTAATTCAGGTAAAACTTTTTCAACCTCTTGGGCTATTAAACCAATTTGGGTTCCTTTGTTAAAATGTTTTTCGGGGAATTCTTCGGTTTTCCATTCATAGGTAACACCACGTAGTTGTTGTACTTTTGATAATGCATTATCAATTGGTAAAATATTTTGTTTCCAACGTGCATCTGATGAATGATAAATTTTTTCGGTTTTGAATGCTCCGGTAACTTGTAATGCATAACTTGCACTAATAGTGCTATTTCCAATGTGAACATTTCCTGAAACATTATCACAAATAGAGCTATTACCTAATGCTGAACCATTCCAACGCGGAAAAGTATTTGTATTAAGACCGGAACCCATTAAGAATGTG
>JAJUFK010000311.1 GCA_029266015.1 Bacteroidota bacterium | reverse complement strand
TCTCTGCATGTAAATATTGAGCTAATTTTTCAACAACAAGTTGTAAATTTTCTTTTAGATTATGAGTTGGTTTATTTAGTATAGTACTTATTTCAAGTAATAAATTCAATTCTCGTATTCCATAGCATTCGCCACCTGTTTTCTTACAAAAATCTGCCATAGTAGAAATTTCTCATTAGTATTCAAAAATAGTATACTATATAATTGTATTCTATACGAGAATTACGCAAAAAAAATAGAAAGTTTACTTAATTCAATGGCTTGTGGAAATTTTATGTTTTTTTTACGCACGTAAATTTTGATTCAAATATTGTTTCAGAAATTTGCGAATAGAAGGCTTTCAAGTATATTTGCAAAAAAAATTATAACATTATGGCTTATATAAACGAACATTACGAGAAATTACAAGCAGGGTATTTATTCCCCGAAATCGGACGACGTGTAAACGCATATGCGGCAAAAAATCCGGATAAAAAAATTATACGTATGGGTATTGGTGATGTTACCAAACCACTTGTTCCGGCTGTAATTGATGCTTTTCATGCCGGTGTAGCAGAAATGGCTCAAAGTGATACGTTTAAAGGATATGGCCCCGAACAAGGCTATGCTTTTTTGCGTGAAGCAATAGCAAAACATGAATTTCAAGACAAAGGAATAGCAGTGTCTGCCGATGATATATTTATCTCTGACGGTTCAAAATGTGATACCGGTAATATTCTCGAAATTTTTGGTATGAAAAACATCATTGCCGTGCAAGACCCTGTGTATCCAGTGTATGTTGACACGTCTGTAATGGCTGGTAGAACCGGCACTATGCAAGCTAATGGTTATTATGACAATATTGTATATATGCCGTGCAACAAAGACAATAATTTTATACCCGAACTACCAAAACAAAAAGTAGATATTATATTTTTATGTTATCCCAATAATCCAACAGGAACTACTGCAACAAAAGAAGAACTAAAAAAATGGGTTGATTATGCGCGTGCAAATAATGCTATCATTCTATTTGATGCTGCATACGAAGCATATATTACCGAAAGTAATGTGCCTCATTCAATATATGAAATAGAAGGAGCCGAAACATGTGCTATTGAATTCAGAAGTTTTTCGAAAAAAGCAGGGTTTACCGGTGTTCGTTGTGCATATATCATAGTGCCAAGCACAGTAAAGGCAAAAAATTCTCAAGGAGAAGATGTAAGTCTTAAAACTCTTTGGAGTCGTCGTCATTCTACTAAATTCAATGGAGCTTCGTATCCGGTGCAGAAAGCTGCCGCAGCTATTTATACTCCCGAAGGTAAAAAACAAGTAGATGAGGTAATAGCATACTATTTGGAAAATGCTCGCATTATGAAACAAAGTTTGGAGCAACAAGGATTTACCGTGTATGGTGGAGTAAATGCTCCGTATGTATGGGTTCAAACCAAAAATGGTATGAAATCTTGGGACTTTTTTGATCAACTTTTAGAACAAATTCAGGTTGTAGGTACTCCGGGCTCAGGTTTTGGTCCAAGTGGCGAAGGATATTTCCGTTTTTCGGCATTTGCTGCTCGCGAAAACGTGATAGAAGCTATGGCTCGCTTACAGAATATAAAAGGCTGATGCTCCCTGCGGACTTTTGAAAATATACATTCCTTTAGGAAGTCGAGTAACATCTATTTTAATATTTGATAAAGAATTCTTTTGAATCGTAACATACGAAAGAACTGATTTGCCTTGCGAATTTATGATATCTATTTGTTCAATTAGAGACGTATAATTGTCATAGCTTATAAATCGGTTACCTTGAACCGAGTATACTTGTACTTTTTGTTTCGGTTGTGTTGAAGCTCCTATTGCTATAATAGGAGAATATGAATAAACACCGTCAAAATCAACTTGTTGTAATCGGTAGTATGCAATAGTTTGTAATGGATTCTCATCTATTTCGGTATAGTACATAGTTTGTGTTGAATTACCTGCTCCTACAATAGTTGAAATTGTTTCCCATGTGATTCCATCTGCCGAACGTTGAACATTAAACAAATGATTATTGTTTTCTGATGCTGTTGACCAATTAAGTTGAACATATGTGCCTTTTAATTCTGCTTTCCATTCCAAAAGTTCAATTGGCAATAGTATAAAATCAAAAGATGCCAAATTATCAGTTTCATATCCGTTCCACCAAGTATTTATAGTATGTACGTTACCAAATCCATCGCTATTATTGCTATCGGTAGTCCATTTATGACCATTTGCAGTTGTATTACCCGAAAGCATTGTAATAACTTGCCCCGATGGAATTGTACCATATGGAATTTGTGAATCGTCCCAATACAAAACCAAATCTGTAGGACCATCGGGACTGACACGAGTAACTAAAAAACCATTAGGATTTTTCTCTGCATCATACACAGGTAAATGGGTTACCCCTGTTGCAAATTTTGACGAAACTATTACAGAAATAGTTGAAGTAACTTGGTCGCCCAAACCATCTTTACCATCCCAATATAATACATCACCACCTGCATTTATATATTCTACCAATACCACATCTCTTCCACCCGATTGATAGCCTGGAACCCCATCTATATCAAGAAATATTTCGAGAGTTCCTGCTTTTGTCATATTTATATAAAATTCTACCGGCTGATTTGCAGTAGGTGTTCCATTAATGCGTAAATTTTCAACCATAGTTGGAATTTCTGCTACCGGATACACTGCAGGGTCGGGAGTATTTAAAAATATTTTGTATTGTGGACGAACTTTATTGGTATTTGGTACCGATTGCCTATCTACAAATAAATCACCGGTATTTTGCACACCACTATTATTACATGCTATAACAAAACTATATGGTTGCATACCATTTAAATTAATTGCAGTTACATATCTATCGGCACTATATACATAAAATTTTGCATAGGCACTATTGGTAAAACTAGCTGTATTCAAATCCCATG
>JAJUFK010000100.1 GCA_029266015.1 Bacteroidota bacterium | reverse complement strand
TATAGTTTTATTTAGAAATAGTTTATTGTATTTTAATGTTCAAATGCATCAAATAATACTTGCAAATATTACAAAACATTTAAGGCAGCAAGGATATTTATTGCTTGGATTACAAGACAATACGATGATAGAAGGTTTGCGAGATTCGTATAAAATAGAAAATAAGGAAGAACGAATATATCGTAAAAAATAAATGGCAATAAAATATCCATATAAAGCAATAGTAATAGGAGGCTCTGCAGGGAGTTTTCAAACTATTTTACATATTTTAGAATCGTTACCAAAACATTTTTCTATTCCAATAATTATTACATTGCATAGGCTTAAACATGTACGTTCCGGTTTAGCAGAATCGGTTTCGCTTACGTCACACAAGCCAATTGTAGAACCGTTTGATAAACAAAAAATAGAGCAAAATACAGTATATATTGCACCATCAAATTATCATTTGTTGGTAGAAGATGATTATACATTTTCGTTATCTACAGAGCAGCCTGTAGAATTTTCCCGACCATCTATTGATGTATTGTTTGCAAGTGCAGCACAAGTATATAAACATGAGCTTATTGCAATTTTATTGTCGGGAGCTAACAAAGATGGCGCACAAGGCATGAAAATAATAAAACAATTAGGAGGAACTCTAATAATTCAAGATCCAAGTGAAGCCGAAGTGTCAATTATGCCTAAATCAGTAATTGATATTGTTCGTCCTGATATTATTATGGAAACAGAAGATATTATAACGTTTCTAAAAAATATGGTAAAATAATAGTTGTATTGATAAAGAGTAAATATTTTACTATCCGCAGTTGAAACATAAGAAAAATAATGTATTTTTGTTAATTATAAAAAAAATTAAATATATTATATATGAAAAAGACACTATTGGCAATAATTGTAGCAGCTGCATTAGCAGCAATAGTAGGAGCGTGCAAAACTGCAGATCCATGTCCTGCATATCCGGGTGAAACAAGTATAGAACAAGTTGATAACTCAAGAATATAATATACGATTCTTGTATTTTTTATGTAGCAGAATAATACAAAGTGTTGCCACAGTTTGTATTATTACTGCTTTTTCATTTGCCCAAGGCGAAATCGATTACGAAAAAAAGGTATTATATCGTAATGAACTTACAGGTTCTTTTGGGATACATACAAACGGTATTGGTATAGGTATGCGATATGCAGACCATGTATATCGACTCAAAAAAACTGTTTACGAAGCACAATTGATGACTATTCATCATCCTAAAGAAATAAAACTAAGCTCTCCAACAGGGCGTATGGTGTATGGTAAACTTAATAATATATATGCTTTTTCTCTTTCTTTAGGAAATCATAATGAAAAGTACAGTAAACTTGATAAAGGTTCTGTAGCAATTTCCTTTGTATATGATGCAGGATTAAGTTTAGCTATTGAAAAACCGGTGTATTATTATATTAAATATCCTGCTGTAATAGAGCGATTTAACACATCAAATCATACCAAATATGGTAAAGCTCCATTTGTATATGGATTAAATGAATTACAATATATTCCCGGTATTTTAGCAAAATCATGTTTGCAATTTGAATTTAGTAAAACAGATTCTTATGTTAGATCGTTGGAATTTGGAATGCAAATTCATGCATATATGCGTAAATTGCAAATTATGTATTCTGATGAAAATACTTGGGTGTATCCTATGCTTTTTATTAATTATAGATTAGGTAAAGTTCTAAAACAATAATTATTTGCAATACATTAGTTTCTCCACACTTTCCAATTGTCCCAATAAATTTGTAATTTTTTGTTGTTTTGTTTCATATATTCTACAAGTTCTTGTGAAGTATATAACTTTAAAGGATGTATTTCACTAAATCCATCAGGACAAGTTTCTTTGGGGTGTTGAGTATAATTGTTTATGGCAAATAATGTTTGTTTGGGTGTGTTTGAAGTTGATACTTTCATGGTAAAACTACCGGTTGATGTATTGCCTTCAATTATGCAAAGTTCAATATTCATCCATGTTCCAAAAGGTACTTCAAAATTCTTTGATGTATGTTCCCAAACTTTTTCCCATTTTCCAAATTGTTTATATATGTCTGCTTTTACATGAAAATATAAAGGTGTATTTGGTTTAGAATTTGGTTTTACAATATTTACTGTTACTCGAAAAGGATATTTTTCTTGAGTCCAATTTGCATTGTTCCAAAATTCAAAAATAGATAACCAATAAAATGATTGATTCCATTGTGTTAATTCTTTCATGTCTGAATCTAATAGTAATTGAACCTCTTGTGAAAATTTTTGTATACAGTTGTTCCTATTTAAATCAAGTTCAACTCTTCCTTTTTTTTTTCCAGGTTCAGAATCATTAGGGCTTATTATTCTAAAAGAGAGTACCTCATTCGAAGAATCTATGGGGTCTTGCACTATGCTTGCCCATCGTTCTTTTTCTGTACCATTACCATAATTAATACTTATATTACCTATGCAATCATGATTTTGAAAATTTTCCCATGAATTTGGTTCTTCTTTTAGAGTGTCGGTCCCTGAGAGATAATACCAATCTTTAGTAATGGAATGGAATGATGTATTTGAAAATCCTGTTTGAAATAGTACTTCAGTAATAGAATTACATACTTTAGAACAATTAATGCTTTGTTTTCTACAAGAATAAAAAAAAATAATTATACAAAAGAATGCATATATAACTTTCATGAATATTATTCAATGTTTGTTGGAATATAAGTTTTTAAAGTATTTATATTTATTCCTTTTCTTTGAGCATAATCGGTTACTTGTTCTTCTGTTATTTTTCCTACACCAAAATATGTTGATTCAGGATGAGCAAAGATTAAACCAGAAACTGAAGCTGCAGGATACATCATATACGATTCGGTTAATTGGACTTTACATTGTTTTTCTGCTTGCAATAATGAAAATAAGGTTTCTTTTTCACTATGATCAGGGCAGGCCGGATAACCATATGCAGGGCGTATACCTTGATATTGTTCATGTAATAGTTGTTCAATGTTGCATTGTTCATTTTTAGCAAATCCCCATAGTTCTTTGCGAACTTTTGCATGAATACATTCAGCAAAAGCTTCGGCAAGTCTATCGGCAAGAATTTTTACCATTATTTCTGAATAATTATCTTGTTTGTTTGCAAATTCTATTGCCCATTTGTCGGCTCCAATACCTGCCGAAACAACAAATGCAGCTATATAATCAGTTTTGCCGCTTTCTTTTGGTGCTATAAAATCCGCCAAGCACATATTCGCTTGACCATTAGGGCGTAAAGTTTGTTGTCGTAAATTGTGAAATGTTGCTATATGATTGCAACATTGAATATCATCATAAATATAAATATCGTCTCCCAATGATTGTGCTGCATATATTCCAACTACACCATTAGCTTGCAGTTTATTTTCATTTATAATTGTTTGTAATAAAATTTGAGCATCGGCAAACAATTTTCGTGCTTCTTCACCTTTTTCGCTATCGTGCAATATAGCAGGATATTTTCCTTTCATTTCCCATGCGTGGAAAAAATAAGTCCAATCAATATATTCAATGAGTTCAGCAATACTATATTGAGTAAATGTATGTATACCTAATTGTGGCGGTTGCACAGGAGTATAAGTGTTCCAGTCAATTTTAAATGAATTTAATCGAGCTTCTTCTAATGTAATACTATCGTTAACTTTTCTGTTAGTATATAAATTACGTAATATTTCATATTCTTTTGCAATTTCTGTAATATATTGTTGTTTGTGTTCTCCTAATACATTACTGCATACTGCTGCACTTTTAGAGGCATCGGGAACATATATTACTGCACCAGAGTAGTGTGGCGCTATTTTAACTGCTGTATGTATTTTTGATGTAGTTGCTCCACCTATAAGCAATGGAATAGTCATTTTTCTTCGTTCCATTTCTGTAGCCACATGTATCATTTCTTCTAATGAAGGTGTAATTAATCCACTTAAACCAATAATATCAACATTTTGTTCAATTGCAGTTTCTATAATGGTTTCAAGCGGACACATTACTCCTAAATCAATAATTTCATAATTATTGCAAGAAAGTACAACTCCGACTATATTCTTACCTATGTCATGAACATCGCCTTTTACTGTTGCTAATAAAATTTTACCTGATGATGATGATTGTAAATCTGATTTTTCTGCTTCAATAAATGGCAGTAATATAGAGACAGCCTTTTTCATAACACGTGCGGTCTTCACAACCTGAGGCAAAAACATTTTTCCTTGCCCAAATAAATCACCTACTTTATTCATGCCTGCCATAAGCGGCCCCTCAATAATTTTGAGAGTTGGTTTGTATATGTTGCGAGCATCTGTTAAATCATGTTCCAAAAAATCGGCTATGCCTTTCATGAGGCCATATGCCAATCTGTCTTCTACAGATTCTTCACGCCAAGCGTCAATTTTTTGAGTAGCATTCTGCGTTTTTTTAACAGTTTCGGCAAATTCTATTAAGTCTTCAGTAGCTTGTGGTGACGTATTAAGGATTACAGCTTCAATTTTTTCTCGTAATTCTTGAGGAATTTCTTCGTACACTTGCAACATACCGGGGTTTACTATACCCATATCGAGCCCGGCTTGTATAGCATGATACAAAAATACAGAATGCATAGCTTCGCGTACGGTATTGTTACCTCTAAATGAAAACGACACATTACTTATGCCACCACTTACTTTTGCATGGGGTAAATGTTGTTTAATCCATGCTACAGATTTTATAAAATCTAAGGCATATGAATTATGTTCTTCAATACCTGTTGCTACAGTTAATACGTTAGGGTCAAAAATTATGTCTTGTGGAGGAAAGTCAATTTGTTTGGTTAATATATCATATGCTCGTTTACAAATCTCAATTCTGCGAATATATGAATCGGCTTGTCCTTGTTCATCAAATGCCATTACAACAAGTGCAGCACCATATTGTTTTACTTTTTTTGCTTTTGTTATAAATTCTTGTTCACCTTCTTTTAAACTTAATGAATTTACTACGCATTTACCTTGAACACATTGTAATCCTGCTTCAAGTACTTCCCATTTAGAAGAATCTATCATTATGGGTACTCTTGAAATTTCGGGTTCCGATACAATGAGATTTAAGAAATGAATCATTTCTTCTTTTGCATCAAGCATTGCATCATCTAAATTTACGTCTATTATTTGAGCACCGTTTTCTACTTGTAACCGAGCAATAGACAATGCTTCTTCATATTTTTTTTCACGAATCAGTTTGGCAAATTGTATTGAACCGGCTACATTGGTACGTTCGCCAATGTTTACAAAATTTATTTCGGGTACTATATACAATGGTTCTAGTCCGCTTAAGCGAGTAACAAAATCGGGTTCCGGCAATATTCGTGGTTTGTAATTAGAAACAATTGAAGCAATTTTTTGTATATGTGTATCGGTAGTTCCGCAACAGCCTCCTATTATATTAACATATGATTTTTCAAGAAATGGCATAACCATTTCAAGCATTATATCCGCAGTTTGGTCGTATTCACCAAATTGATTTGGTAATCCGGCATTGGGATGAACGCTTACATAAAAAGGACAATGTTCATTAAGCAAAGCTACAAAAGGAGCTAATTCTTTGGCTCCCATTGAACAATTAAGCCCAATGCTTAATAATTTAGCATGACGAACCGATTGTATACACGCTTCTAGTGTTTGACCGGATAACGTTCTACCACTTGCATCGGCTATTGTAAATGAAACCATTACCGGTATATCAGTTTTTTTCTTTTCTTGTGTTTGTTCTATAGCGTACAGAGCAGCTTTTACATTTAAGGTGTCAAATGCTGTTTCTACCATAAGTATATCTACCCCTGCGTCTATTAATGCATCAACTTGTTCTGAATATACTTGAACTAAATCTGTAAATGTAACTGCTCTATATGCAGGGTTATTTACATCGGGCGACATTGAAGCTGTTTTATTGGTAGGACCTATAGAACCGCAAACAAAGCGAGGTTTGTTAGGATTTGCTTGGGTAAATTCATTACACAATTCACGTGCAATTGCAACCGAAGCCATATTTATTTCGCGTACTAATTCTTGTTGATTATAATCGGCAAGAGATATACTATTGGCATTAAAAGTATTTGTTTCAAGAATATCAGCACCTGCTTCAAGGTATTTTCGCTGAATTTCGCGAATAACTTCGGGTTTTGACAGGCTTAATAAATCATTGTTTCCTTTAAGTGGAATATGACCGTTTTTAAATCGTTCACCGCGATAATCGGATTCAGTGAGTTTATATTTTTGAATCATGGTACCCATAGCTCCGTCGAGCACCAAAATTCGTTGTTGCAGAATGTCTTGAATACGTTTCATGTATACTAATTTACCCTATTGATACGGGCAAATGTAGTATAATAATTATGAAATTGGAAGTTTGTAGATAAATTAAATGCAAATTCTATTATAATTCAATGAAAATGAATAGTATATGGTGTTAATTATGTTTTTTTACGAATATTACGTACACAAAAAGTAAATGATATGTCTATATTTGTTAAAAAAAATTACTTATGTACAATATACAATCAATACGAAACGATTTTCCGATATTGCATCAAAAAATTCATAATCATGATTTTATATATTTTGATAGTGCTGCAACTACTCAAAAACCACAGCAAGTAATAGATGCTATAGTACAGACATATTCCAAAACTAATAGTAATATTCATAGAGGAATTCATACTCTTAGTCAGGTTTCTACTGATTTGTATGAACAAGCTCGTAAAAAAGTTCAAAATTTTATACATGCTTCAAAAGCAGAAGAGATAATTTTTACCAAAGGAGTTACCGAATCTATTAATTTAGTTGCATATTCATTTGGTGAAACTTTTTTAAAGCCCGGTGATGAAATAATAATTAGTGCTATGGAACATCATTCTAATTTGGTTCCATGGCAAATGGTATGTGAACGTAAACAAGCTGTTTTGAAGTTTATACCGTTTAATGTTGATGGAATTCTTGATTTAGAATGGTTGCAGCAGTCAATTTCAGAAAAGACTAAATTAGTATCTATTGTTCATGTATCAAATAGTTTAGGAACCATAAATCCTATTAAACAAATTATAGATATAGCACATAGCTATAATGTGCCGGTTTGTGTAGATGGTGCCCAATCTATTCAACATACTCCTATTAATGTGCAAGAATTAGATTGTGATTTTTTTGCTTTTTCGGGGCAGAAAATGTATGCTCCTACCGGCATAGGTGTGTTGTGGGGTAAGGAATCATGGCTTGAACAAATGCTTCCATATCAAGGAGGTGGAGATATGATAGAAACAGTTACGTTAGAAAAAACTATTTATAATTCACTTCCTTTTAAATTTGAGGCCGGAACAAGTAATTATGTCGGAGCACATGCTTTGGGTGTTGCTATAGATTATATTGAAAAAATAGGTATTGCATCAATACAACATCATGAACAATCTCTTTTGATGCACGCTACCAACAAACTACTAACCATAGAAGGACTTACCATAATTGGAAATGCTCCTCATAAAGCAGGTGCTATTTCATTTACTGTTCAAGGAGCTCATCCTGCCGATGTTGGGCTTATTCTCGATAAAAAAGGTATTGCAATACGTACAGGTACCCACTGTACCGAACCAATTATGCAATTTTATGGCATTCCCGGAACAGCCCGTATTTCATTTGGTATGTACAATACTATAGAAGAAATTGATATTTGTTGCGATATTTTACAAAAAGTAACAC
>JAJUFK010000011.1 GCA_029266015.1 Bacteroidota bacterium | reverse complement strand
TTCTTACAAATTCCAATATTTTTTCGTAACTTGCCTCAAAGTTGTTCATCTATTTAATTGTTTGATTCACAAATAAATATACGAATTTTTATAATTCAATGAACAACTTTTATTACTTTTTTTATAAATGCACAACGGGTTAATAAAGTAAAAATATACATATGTCTTTAAATTTACTGTTATGTTAAAAAAAAGTATTGTATTAATTGTACTAGGTCTTTCTTTCCAAGGAATAGCACAAATAGTATGTAAAACATCGTTTGAAAGTTGGAACGATGAGTATGAGTATCTACAATCATCGTGGACAACCGATGGGTTTAGTGCCAAATGGGTTAACGGTTTTAATCAATCGCGATGCTTCATAGACAATGCCGTAGCAAAAACAGGGACAAAATCACTTCGTGTAAAATTTCCTGCTAATACCTACGGACCAACTAATAATGGTGCACAAGCACCACTTATGGTTACGCCACGTAATGAATATTATATATCCTATAGTGTATATTTTGACCCTAATTTTGACTGGGGTGGCAGTAACGAGGGGGGAAAATTACCGGGATTGGCAGGCGGCGGGCTTTGTAGTGGTTGTCAAACTTGTACAGGTAGCAATGGGTTTACTGCACGTCTTATGTGGAGAACGGGAGGACAGGTCGTTTTATATTTGTATCATTTAAATAAAGTAAACCCTCCATGTGGTGATAATATTCCTTTAAAAGATGCTTCCGGGCAAAATTTATATTTCCAAAAAGGAAGATGGTACACTGTTACTGAACGGGTAAAGGTAAATAGCGGCAGTAATAAAGACGGTGAAGTAGAATTGTGGGTAGATGGTGTACCTGCATTACTTAAAACAGGTATTGCTTTCGTAACCAATGGAGATAAAGTGGACAACTTATATTTTTCAACGTTTCATGGGGGGGGGGATGCTACATGGGCACCAAGTAACGATTGTTATATTTGGTTCGATGATATAATTATTGGTCAAACAGCTGCCGATGTAGGCCTAGGAAATTCAAATCCCGAAGACACACAAGCTCCAACTGCTCCAAGCAATGTAACAGCAAGCGTTATTACCGATAAAGGCTTTACACTCAATTGGGCTGCATCTACCGACAATGTTGGTGTAACCGGATATAACATTTACATCAACGGAACCTTATACGCAACTTCGGCTACAAATACTGCAACTATTACAGATTTGGCAAGTGCTACACAATATACCGTAACTATACGGGCAAAAGATGCTGCAAATAATCTGTCGTCAGAAAGTAGTCCAATACAAGTTACAACACTCGATAATTGTGGAACACCGATACCGTGGACAAATACCACAGTTGCTACACAAACCGGAACGTTTACTGCCGTAGTAGATATTACACCTACAGGTTCTCCTATGGACGGAGTGTTCGGATTTTCAAATGGTAATGCTTCGGCATATTCCAATTTAGCATGTATAGTACAATTTGCAACTGATGGTAAAATATATGTTCGCAATGGAAGCTCTTATACCGCTTTAACATCGGTAACCTATATTCCTCAAAAAACATATCATGTTCGTTTTGTCGTAAATGTTGCTACCCGTCAGTACGACGTGTATATAACACCACAAGGTCAATCAGAAATTCAGCTTGCAAATAAATATGCTTTTAGAACAGAGCAAGCCGGGGTAACACAACTTAATAATAGAGCTGTTTATACCCAAAGTTGTAAATTATTGATAAGCAATTTTTCGGTAGGTTCAGGAGCCGATACGCAACCACCTACCGCACCTCAAAATGTTGTTGCATCACAAATAACCCACAACTCTTTATTGTTACAGTGGACAGTTTCTACAGACAATGTTGGCGTAACAGGTTACGATGTGTATATAAATAATGTGTTATTTACTAATTCAACAACAAATACTATTACTTTACAAAATTTACTATCAGCAACTATGTATCAAATATATGTAAAAGCTAAAGATGCGGCAGGAAATGTATCATCAGCAAGTTCTAATCTTGAGGTTCAAACGTTATTTCAACAAACTATATCTCTCAAAAAAGGCTGGAATTTAATCTCTACAAACCTCCAATTACAAGACAGTACCATAGAAACCATATTTGCAGGGCTCGATGTACTTATGGTAAAAGATGCTAACGGATTTTGGAAAAAAGGGCAAAATACTGCTCTTAATTCCCTTAAAACCATAACACCGGGCAAAGGATATTTGGTGAATATGAACAACGCCGGTACATTAACCATTACCGGCACGCCATATACGGGAGTAGTCCAATACGCCCCAACAGATGGATGGCAATTAATTGGCAGCCCGTTCCAAAACACAACCCCATTCGATACCTACTTCAACGCCTCCAACTGCCAAACAATCAAGAATTTCGACGGATTTTGGCAGCCCGAAGGAACAATGAACAGTATACAAAATTTTGAACCGGGGAAAGGGTATTTTTTGAAAAAGTAATAAAACAAAAAAATTTCTCTATAATGAAAAATTATAGTTTTATTATTAATAGTATATTATATTTCGTCCCTTTAGTAAATTTCTCTCAGGTTTTAATTGTTCCACCATCACCGGGCGATTTAAGCAGTGTAGAACATTTATTTAAGTCTGACGATTATATGGTAGAGGTTCGTAAAGTAGGAGATATAGCTTTTAATACATGTTTTGTATATAAAACAGATAATTATGCTTCTAATGTATATGGAGGAGAAAAAAGAAAAGAATTATCGGCTTCATTTACAAATTTTTCATTCGATGAAACCGCAGTAGAGGTAAAAATAACAGTTTTAAATGCTTCTGTAAATTCTGTTACTATCAGACCATTAAATTATGAAATTGAAGCAAAATATACAGGAAATGAAGTAACGTTTATTTTACCATCACCAAAAAAAGTATCGGTAGAGATAAATAACCGGCTAAAACCTCTTTTTATTTTTTCCGATAATCCCGACATTCCAAATACTAATGCAACATATTATTATGGTCCTGGGGTTCATCATGTGGGGTTGAAAAAAGAGATTAAATCTAATGAAAGCGTGTATATTGCCGGAGGTGCAGTGGTAGAAGGTACGTTTAAAATAGTTCAAAACGCTACAAATATTACTATTCGAGGAAGAGGTATTATATCTAATGGTGAATTACCAACATTGGAAATGCAGGGAGGACCAAATAATGATAAATTATTTGCAAATGCTACATTTTCTGGTCCCTATATCTGGTCATCGAAAAATAGTTATATTACGTACGAAGGATTTATTATAGTAAATGGTGCCGGGTGGACATTTGCTTTTTATTCTAATTCAGGAGCTTTTCATCATAATACGTGGAAAAATATTAAAGAGATTCAATGGTCGGGCTGTACCGATGGAATTTGGTTTGACGGGGATTACAATACAATTGACGATTGTTTCATATTTAACAACGACGATTTAGTTACCACGCATGGTTCCAATAATTGTAAAATTAGTAATACAACACTATGGGGGGGGCAATTCGGTGGGCGCATGTTTATGCATGCAGAATGGAGTTCTTCATCGAATATTACGTTTGAAAATATTAATGTACTCGGGCTTCATACACGTGCTGCAGTGTTAATTAAAAGTGAGGGGACCGCTATTACATCTATTAATAATCTAATTTTTAGAAATATTAGAATAGAGTCGCATCCTTACGATGGAACATACTGGACGAATAAGTTCCTCAAATTTGAACATACCAATGCCGATATTAATAATTGGTTATTTGAAAACATAACTATTGATGATAAAAATACCGATGAAGGAGATATTTATGGAACCGAAAATGGGATAATTAATGGCATTACGTTTTGTAATTTTAAATTAAAAGGTGTATTTGCAACATCATTATCAGAAGCTAATATGGATACAAATTCATTTGCGAAGAATATAATATTTGAATTAAAACCAGAAATCCATGTTAAAATTGATAACGATGATATATATACAGCGGTGGGGGAATACAATTTTGGTGGTGTTGATATTCAAAGTACTATAGTAAAAAATATAGTTATTCAAAATAAAGGAGGTGTACCATTAGCTCTCAATGGGGTACCACGTGTTACTTTAAATGGAGATGGTTTTGGGCTACTTAATTATCCCGTAGAGAATATTCCTGTTAATGGTTCTACCAATTTTCAAATAACGTTTACTCCGTATGGAAATGGTATGTATAATGCAATTATTTCTATACCTAATAATGATAGTGATGAAACCCCTTATACCTTCAAAATAAAAGGTAAAGACAAAGAAAAGTGTATGTGTGAGTAATGTTTTAACAGTAAATCTATAAAGCAAGCATGTTTTCTCCTAATTCTGTTATCTAATTTTTCCTCACAGATGTTTTTTCTATTACTGGGCATTCAATTGTAATGATTTTGGCAACCGAGTGGTGCAGTAAATTCTATAACCAATTTAGAACCGGGTAATGGATATTGGTTGAAACGATAATGTAACATTTTTATACTGTTTTGTAACATTGCTATTTTTTTAAGATGCACACATATACGAATTTTGTAAAAATCATTCTTAATACTTGTGGGTATGAAAAAAAATATTTTTATTTTTTGTCTTTGTCTCGGATTTTCAATTCCGGTTTTCTCTCAATTACAATTTCAACCGAGTCCGGTTAAATATCCTGCAAAAGTAGCATGGGGAACTTTTATGTATTCGGAGCAGTTGTTCGACAATCCCGATAATTGGAAATTTGTACGAGAGCACATGGATATGTATTTAATGCATCAGCAATATTGGTTAAATACAAATTATTTGGTGTATTGCCCCGGACCAACTGCAGGAAGAAACAGATGGGCTGAATTTGCAGCAATTATTGGTAATAAACCTGTGGTTTTAGAAAATGCGGTGTATTTCCAAGCATGGAATGTACCTATAGCACCCGATTCAGAAGTTGGTAAAATATGGGCTCAACGTATCATGACCGACCAAGTAACACCAATGAGGAATGCAGGAATAAATTTAACCGAGGTGAATATTGATATGGGGCCCAAAGCTGCTCTTGGAGGAATAGCACGCAGGCATCCCGATTGGAATGAAACAGATTTAGTTGCGTTATACGGAAGTGGAACTGCAGGTGGATATACTGGCTCTAAACCTGTTGGAAATGGATTTTGGAAAACATTTACCGAAGAATTATATAAACAAAATCCTGTTGTTTCTGCCAATATAGTTGCTGCACATGTGTTTTTTGATTGGAAGGAACCCGGTAAAACGCCTTTAACATCTATTTCAACGCATCTTGTGTTTGATCCTTTAATGAATCAAGAAGGAACAGCCCCTGTATTGGTAAACGGTCAACAAGTGAGTTTTAATTTCGATGGATATCAATGGTTTACAAGTCACTTTAAAGGAGGAAATCCTGTAATTAATACTAATTTTGTATCTGACACGCCTTATGAATATTGGAATTGGCCAATTACTACAGTTCGCGATAATTACCGAAAAATAATAAAAGCCTACGAAGAATGGCTCCATGCCAATGGTAGAGAACATCATCTCATAGTTACCGGAGGTGCCCAAAGTACTGAAAATCCTTTAAATGGTCAACCTGATGCTGCATATTGCACTGCTTCGCAAGCTATTCGCGATCAATTAGATTTGATTTATTATGACAAAAGTATGCAAGGGATTCAGTTGTATCAGCGATTAGGTATGCGTCCCGATATGTATGTGGTTGAAAGTTGGCTTAAATACCCGTATGATGTTGCAAATGAAAATAAACCTGGATCTTTTGCCAAATTAGGAAAAGATATAATCAATTATGTTAAAGGACCAAATCAAAAATTGGATTTAAAAATGGTTGCTCCAACAAATGGTTTTGGAAATGGTGTTTATGAAGCAAAAGCAATAAATCAAAAGTTTGAAGATGCGTTACCTGCTATTGGTAATCAAAAAACGTATGAATTTGCATTTTCAAACCCAAGTGGTTTAACAATTTTACCAATGCTTAAAATGCAGAAATTACAATTAGATGGTACAACTGTAACTGTTTATGATGGAACAACAGACATTACCAATCAAATTCAATCTGCAGATGGATATACATACGCTAATCAAATGGTAAATCCAAGTACAACCATTCGAGTTGTTGTGTCAAATACAAGTAAGGCATTAAATTCAGAAGGAGGTTTTTGTTTGTGGTTATATTGGAATCCGCAAGATCCCTATGGTCCACGCGATGCTATGGCAGTAACATACAACGAAAACACTCAATATAATTACTGGGATTTTGTATCAAGTACCGAAGGATGGAACAACCCAACACGATTAACAATGAATGTTGCAAATAGCATAAATACAATAACTATTTCTGGAGCAGATGCAAATGTATTATCACCAAATAATTTAAATCTTTCTGCATCGCAATATAAATATGTAATTATTGGTATGCAAAATCAAACCAGTTCAACAAGCGCTGAGTTGTTTTGGACAACCACTTCCGATGGTACATTCAATAGCACAAAACGAGTTGGTTTTACTATTGTGGCAAACGACGCTAAACAACGATATTATATCATAGATTTGTCTTCCAATCCAAATTGGACAGGTACAATAAAACAGATACGTCTCGACCCTTCTACAGCTTCAAGCGGAACAGTACTATTAGATGTAGTAAAAATTACCGGAGCATATCCATCACAACCAACTCCAATACCAGGCATAATTGAAGCGGAAAATTTCAATATTGGTGGTATAGGAAATGCGTATAACGATATTGATATTGCTAATAATGGCGGTAGTTATCGCACAACAGAAGGAGTTGACATACAAACTACCGGTGATACAGGTGGTGGATTTAATGTAGGGTGGATACGCGATGGAGAATGGCTTGAATATATTGCAAATGTTGTTGAAACAACAAACTATTTGTTTAAAACCAGGATAGCTGCATCAACTTCGGGTGGTAGTATTCAATATTATATAGATGGTGTAGCTTTAGGTTCTTCCATTACTATTCCGGCAACTGGTGGTTTGGCTTCATATCAAGATATAGAATCAGTATTTTCTCTTTCGCAAGGTCTTCATATTATTAGAGTAAATATTATAAAAGGAGGTTTTAACTTTAATAAAATTTCGGTTTCTAAAGCAAATCAATCTCCAACAAACATAACTCTTTCAGCTATTGCAATGAACGAAAATTCTGCTATTGGAACAACTGTAGGAATATTTACAAGTACCGACCCCGATGCTGGCAATACATTTACTTATACATTTGTCGCAGGAGGAACCGACAATGCGAGTTTTACAATAACCGGCAACACTTTAAAAACAAATGCAGTGTTTGATTATGAAACAAAATCGAGCTACATGATAAAAATACGTAGCACCGACCAAGGCGGATTATTTTTCGAGAAAACGTTTGTCGTTACTGTGACGGATGTTAACGAATCTCCAACAAACATAACTCTTTCAGCTATTGCAATGAACGAAAATTCTGCTATTGGAACAACTGTAGGAATATTTACAAGTATCGACCCCGATGCTGGCAATACATTTTCTTATACATTTGTCGCAGGAGGAACCGACAATGCGAGTTTTACAATAACCGGCAACACTTTAAAAACAAATGCAGTGTTCGATTATGAAACAAAATTGAGCTACACGATAAAAATACGCAGTACCGACCAAGGCGGATTGTTTTTCGAGAAAACATTTGTCGTTACAGTAACAGATGTGAATGAACCAACGTACTGGGATTTTACAACAGACATGGAAGGCTGGAATACACCAAATAATATCACTGCTACTGTATCAAATAGTATAGCTACGTTTAGCATAACAGGAACAGATCCTTACATTCATAGTGTTGACAATTTGAATATAGTAACCTCCGATTATTCGTATGTTGTAATACGTATGCAAAACCAAACATCGTCAACTACTGCCGAGTTGTTTTGGACTACCTACGAATCACCAAGTTTCAATAGCACAAAACGTGTTTCAATACCAATAGTTGCGAATGATACCAAGCAACGGTACTATGTAGTAGATTTGTCATCGAATGCTGGTTGGACAGGAGCCTTAAAACAATTACGATTAGACCCCACGACTGCCGGAAGTGGAACTGTGCTTGTAGATTTTGTAAAGATTACCGGTACCTATCCTACCTTTCTTGTAAAAATTCCAGGCACAATAGAAGCCGAAAATTTTAACATTGGTGGACAAGGAAATGCATATAACGATGTGACACCTACAACAAATTCTGGCAATCAATATCGCACAATCGAAGGAGTAGATATAGCAGCACATCCGCAGCAAACAGGTAATTATGTAGTAGGATGGACAGCAACAGGTGAATGGATGGACTATGTAGTACTGGTAGAAAAAGAAACATATTACAGCATACAAGCTCACGTATCTGCCCCCACAGCTACCGCAAAAATATCTATATTTCTCAACGGCGAAATCATTACTCCTGAAATACAAATACCAAATACCGGAGCTTATACTAATTATCAAACGGTAGAAGTTATTACAAATAAGAAACTAGCTATCGGAACCTACATCCTACGAATTTACGCAAATACTTCTGGGTTCAATATTGACAAACTGGTAGTAACCGATGCTGTTAAAACACAAACTTTATCCCTCAAAAAAGGATGGAATTTAATCTCTACAAACATACAATTACAAGACAGCACTATAGAAAGCTTATTTGCTGGGCTCGATGTACAGATGGTAAAAGATGTAAGCGGGTTCTGGAAAAGAGGGCAAAATACAGCATTCAATTCTCTCAAAACCATAACACCAGGCAAAGGATATTTGGTAAATATGAATTCAGCGGGAATGCTAATAATTACAGGAATCCCATATACGGGCGTATTGCAATACGCCCCAATAATGGGTTGGCAATTAATCGGTTGCCCGTTCCAAACCACAACCCCATTCTCAATCTATTTCAACACTTCAAATTGTCAAATAATCAAAAACTTCGATGGATTTTGGCAGCCAAATGGAACGGTAAATTCTATTACCAATTTAGAACCTGGTAAGGGATATTGGTTGAAACGATAATGTAACATTTTTATACCGTTTTGTAACATTGCTATTATTTCAACTTATGTAACATACACGACATTTGTGTATGAGACGATTGTTCGTTAATATTATAAAATATGATGTATTTCATCAATTTTTTTTATAACTAATAAACAAACCTTATCGTAAGAAAATATGTTCATTTATTAAATTATATTCTATGAAATTTAAATATTTACTTTTTAGTATTATTCTTTCTTATTGTAATTACGCACATTCTCAAATCATTATTACAAATGCGTTACACGGATTCAACACTTCAAACGAATCGTGGACAAAATCAAATACATCAACATTTTCTACTGCTCAAAAATACGAAGGTACTGGATCAATTACCGTTGACATTCCAGCATGGAGTCATTGCGGAATTGATATTGATAGAAATTGGAGTGGTTACGATTATCTTATCATGTATGTATATACTGCCGAAGCCAGCGTTTCTGTAAAAATAGCTTTAAATTATGGAGCAAGTTGGACGTATGTTGAATCATCAGCTCAAGCATTAACTCAAAACACATGGAATCAAGTTGTTTTTGATTTAAATTCAGGTGGCGTTGACAAATCACAGATAAAATCATATACCTTAAAAAATGAAACTTCGTCGACACATTCTTTTTATATAGATTATGTGGGAGTTGGTCAAACACTTACATCAAGTACAGCACCAACTAGTATTACAGGCACTACAAATATTTGTTCGGGAAACACTACTAAACTTACTAGTGTAGGTGGAACATCTGGTTCAAATGCAGATTTACATTGGTTCTCGGGAGCTTGCGGCAGAGCCTATATTAACGAATGGTTTACACAACCTTCCATAGTTTCAGGTACAACAATTAATTCATGCATGACAGGAGTACTTGAACTTACAACAACAAGTAATGACCCATATATAAGTATGTATTCAATTGGTTCATTTGATCCCAATACATATAAATATATTCAAATAAGATATAAAGTAACATCGGGGACAGCAGGAAATTTACAAATCTATTTTACAAATGCATTATATTCTGCTGCTAATAGTGCACAAGTTGTTGAAGCCGCAACAATTAGTGATAACACATGGAGAATAGTAAATGTAGATATGTCAACACATGCAAATTGGCTCAATAGTAATATTACGGGTTGGCGGTTTGATTATGCAACACAATCGGGAGCTACCATACTTATAGATTATATTGCTTTTGGTGCAGGGCTAGTTGTAGGTCATGGTACAACAGCAAACGTTTCACCTACAACAACTACAAATTATTATGTAATGCGTTCGGGACAAGCTAATTCTACATCATGTGCAACAAATACAGTTACCGTAAATTCTTCATATTGCACCAAAACTTGGGACGGTGGAGGAAGTGATAACAATTGGTCAACTCCTGAAAACTGGAGTACCGATGTTGCGCCATCTACAGGTGAGGATTTAATTTTTCAGGGTTTTACTCGTACATCTCCGTATAATGATTATACGGCGGGTACAAGTTTTAAATCTATTTCATTTTCATCGGGAGCTTCAAATTTCACATTATCAGGAAATAGTATAGAGTTAAGTGGAGGTGCGAGTGCTATTACTACAAATACTACAAGTGGTACTATGACTATACAAAATAACATTACATTTAACACAGCAGCTCCTACTATAACAAATAATACCGCTACAACATTAGTATTGAGTGGTACCATAGCTAACGGAGGTCTTCGTATTACAGTAACAGGTAGCGGTAATACACAATTTACCAATGTAATAAGTGGTTCTGAAGGTATTACAATAAATACAGCTTTAGATAATGTAACCCTTTTATCGGCAAATAATACATTTGGTGGTAATGTCCAAATTACAATGGGTGGTATTCGTATTCAACATTCAAATGGTTTAGGTTTAGGACCTAAAACTATAATAATGTATAATGGAACCGCAGGACAACCAAGTTTGCGACTTGATGGAAGTGGTGGTGATATTTCTATAGCTTCAAATATAGGATTTAATATTAGTGTTAGTACAGGTACATATGGTGGGGTTATAAATGAAGCTGGTAATAATACTATTGCAGGTCCTATTACATTAAATTCAGGTGGTGGCGATTCTCGGTTTCGTGTTGACGGTGGTTCTCTTACAATTACAGGAAATGTTTCACCAATTGTTACAAACAGAGGATTAATTTTAAGTGGCACAGGTAATGGAACATTTAGTGGTATATTAATCGATAATGGATTTCCTGCTGCAAATATAAAAAAATACGGTACCGGAACTTGGACAATTTCAGGAGCAAACACTTACACAGGTTCCACTTTAGTTGATGCCGGCACATTACGTTTGGGTGCTACTGGTGTAATCCCCGATGGTAGCGCAGTTACCGTTAATGGTACTTTAGATTTATATGGGTATAGCGAAACAGTTGGCTCTATCGCAGGTTCTGGATTTATAGACAATACTTTGGGAGTTGGAACATATACGCTTACTAGTGGTTTTAACAATATGTCAACTTCATTTTCAGGCATTATAAAAAACTCATCTGGAACTATTGCTTTTAAAAAAACCGGAACAGGGGTACAAACAATTAGTGGGGGGAATACGTATTCAGGTTCTACAACAATTAGTGCAGGCACTTTAAAACTAGGTGCAGCAGGGGTAATACCAGATGCAAGTGCAGTGATAATAAATGGCACGTTAGATTTGAATGGTTTTAGCGAAACTGTTGGTTCTATAACTAATACTACAGCAGGAATTGGAACAATTGACAATGTTTCTGCTGGAGGTACCCCCATGCTAACTATTGGAGGAAATAATTCTTCAACAACATTTTCTGGAGTTATAATGAATACAACAGGAACTATTTCAATTACAAAAATAGGTAGTGCTAGATTATTAATAAGAGGGCAACAAGCATATAGTGGTAGCACTACAATAAGTACAGGTACGCTTGCTTTAGGGGGAGGTGATCTTCCAAGTGAAATAACTCAATTACCCAATGGTACCAATGTATTTATAGCTTCAGGAGCTTTTTTGGAAGTGAACGGTCGTGCTGGTTTTGCTAGTAATAATGAAACTATTGGTTCATTAACGGGCAGTGGTTCTATTATAACCACTAATGGCGGTACAACAGCAAAACTAACTATTAATAATAGTTTCGATTGTGAATTTAGTGGGCAAATAATAGGTAATGCAGATAATAATCAATACCTTAATATTGCAAAATCTAATACCGGCACGCTTACTCTTTCTGGTAATAATTTATGGAAAGGTTCTATGACTGTAAGTGCCGGTACATTAAAACTTGGTAGTACCACAGCTCTTGGCGCTATAGATGGAGGAACTTCCATAGCTTCAGGTGCAGTTTTAGATTTAAATGGACAAAATTATACAACTGCAGAACCGCTTACCATAAACGGATCAGGAATTTCGAATGGAGGAGCATTGAAAAATTCAAGTTCTACAGCTGCTACATTTGCAGGTTTAATAACATTAGGTTCATCGAGTTTCATTGTTGCAACTGCAGGACATATTTCTCTAACTCATACCGGTACAATTACGGGAGCTACCTACGATTTAACTGTGGATGGGTCATATAATATAACTATCGAAAGTATTATTGGAACATCTACTGGAACAATCACAAAAAATGGAACAGGTATTCTTACACTTTCTGGCACGAATACTTATACCGGACTAACAACTGTAAATAATGGTATTCTTCGTTTAAACAATGCTTCAGCGTTAGGTTCAACAGCAGCAGGGACAACAATTGGTTCAGGTGCTGCACTTGATTTAAACGGAATTAATTATTCTAATACCGAAGCTCTAAATATCATTGGCACCGGATATTCTTCGAGTGGTGCACTTTACAACAGCAGTGCCACAGCGGCTTCATTCGCGGGTGATATTTATCTTTCGGGTGCAACAACAATAACCACAAACAATCAAATTACACTTTCAGGTACAATTTCGAATAATCAACATGTTACTAAAAATGGAACCAACTCACTTATTTTTGCCAATAATACGGTAACAGTAAATAATTTATCTATTTCTGCAGGAACACTCGATGGGGCAAATTCTATTGTAAATATTTATGGTAATTTTACAAGTGCAGGAACATTTATTCCTAATTCAAATGGGATTGTATTATTAGGCAGTGGGCAGCAAACAATTCCTGCTGTTTCTTTTTATAATTTAACTATCAACAATGCATCGGGAGCTATTATGGGTGGTAACATTGTCGTAAATGGAACATTAACTATGATGAATGGAATTCTCAATACAGATATTTATGAAATTGTATTAGGAGCAAATGCAAGCATTATTGAAGCAACACCTTCGACAACCGCTCCTAGCTCCTATGTATTGGGTAAAGTAAAAACAACAAGACCTTTAATGAATGGAATTACGAATTCGTTTGGAGGGATAGGTGTAGAAATTACAGAAAACAATTTTAACAATAATTCTACAGTTGTTACTCGTGTTACCGGAACAAGTTGTATCGGCATAGAAGGAAATGAAAGCATCACACGATATTTTACCATAGAACCATTTACTGATGCAGGACTCGATGCAACACTCGTATTTTCATATTTCGACCATGAAATAATTGGACACTCCGAAACAAATCTTATGATATATAAATCAATAGATTCAAGAGCTACTTGGTCTCCTGTTCTTACCTCAAGTGATGCTGCTACAAATATGTTATCAACAACTGGTATTTCCAGCTTTTCTGACTGGACTGCTTCAGATGGTATCAATGCTCCGCTTCCTATTGAATTAATCGATTTTAATGCATTTACAGAAATTGATAAAACTACCATAGAATGGATTTCTGCAACCGAAACAAATAATGACTTTTTTACTCTAGAACGATCAATAGATGGTATCAATTGGGTTACTATTAAAAAAGTTGACGGAGCTGGTAGTTCTAATAATTTAAGAGAATATCTGGTAGTAGATTTTGAAAATTTGGAAGGAATAATTTATTATAGATTGAAACAAACAGATTTTGATGGTAATTATTCATATTCTAAAGTAATTACAATTGAAAAGCAACCGAAATTTTCAAATCAAAATGTAATTTTTTATAATAAATCTAAAAAATATATTGAATTTAAATTTAAAGATGAAATTATTAAAAATATTGATTTTATTGAAATTATTTCTTTACAGGGACAAGTGATGTATCGTCAGAATTTTTATTCTCCAACTATTCATAATATTACTCTCCCCAAAGGAGCATATTATGTATATGTGCAACATGGTAATACATTTACAGCTCAAAAATTAATCTGTAATTAGCATTTATGTTTTGTCAACAAATTGTTATTATTTATTTTCGTAATTGTTAATTCAACAATAAATATCACTGTATATTTAACCCGAATTTAAATTGAATTGAATGCTGGTAGAAACTGCTTTTAAATCTGGGGTATGGACAGACACAATTGAGGTAAAAGACTTTGTTGCTCAAAATATTACACCATATTTTGGAACCCACGAATTTTTGCAGCCTCCAACTCATCGTACAATTCATCTTTGGAATATTTGTAAACAAGCTCTTGCCGAAGAGCGGCAACGCAATGGTTTACGTGCAGTTGATACTGAAATAGTTTCAAGTATGACTGCTTTTAAAGCCGGCTATATTGATAAAGAATATGAAGTAATAGTTGGTTTACAAACCGATGAATTACTGAAACGTGCCATGAAACCCTTTGGGGGTTTCAAATTGGTTCAACGAGCTTTAGCAGAGCACGGACTAAAACCAAGTAAAACTGTTACCGATTATTTCGAAAAATATGCAAAAACTCATAATGATGGGGTGTTTGATGTATATTCCGATGAGATTAAAAAATTCAGAACGTTTGGTTTTATCACCGGATTGCCCGATAATTATGCACGCGGTAGGATTATAGGCGATTATCGTCGTGTAGCATTATATGGTATTAGTAGGCTTATAGAAGCTAAAAAACAAGATTTGTCTTCCATAGTAGGACCTATGACCGATGAGGTTATTCGATTGCGCGAAGAGGTTGCTTCTCAAATTAAGGCATTAGAAGAAATGATTGAAATGGGGGAGTTATATGGTCTTGATTTATCTCGTCCTGCCGAAAATGCCAAAGAAGCTGTACAGTGGACCTATATGGCATATCTTGCTGCCGTTAAAGAACAAGACGGTGCTGCAATGTCGCTTGGTAGTGTTTCGTCGTTTCTTGATATTTATATAGAACGCGACTTACAATTAGGAATTATTACCGAATCAGAAGCACAAGAATATATTGACCAATTTGTAATGAAACTTCGCATGGTTCGCCACTTGCGAATGGAATCATATAATCAAATTTTTGCCGGCGATCCTACGTGGGTAACCGAATCTATTGGAGGCATGTTTATCGATGGCAGAACAAAAGTTACTAAAACATCGTTCCGTTTTTTACATACCTTGTATAATTTAGGTCCTTCTCCTGAACCAAATATTACCATACTATGGTCTAAACAGTTACCACAGGCTTTTCGCGAATATTGTGCAAAAGTATCGATAGAAACGTCATCAATTCAATACGAAAACGACGATGTAATGCGTCCCTCTACTGAATGTGATGATTATGGTATTGCGTGTTGTGTGTCGTTGCAAGAACTGGGCAAACAAATTCAATTTTTTGGAGCTCGAACTAACCTTGCAAAAACATTGTTGCTTGCTCTCAACAGTGGCCGTTGTGAATATACAGGTACTCAAATGGTACATGAAATTCCATATATTGATAGTCAATATTTAGACTACGATGTAGTAATGAAGAATTTTAAAACTGCTATGCACGAAGTGGCTCGCGTATACAACGAAGCCATGAATGTAATACATTATATGCACGATAAGTATTACTACGAAAAGGCTCAAATGGCATTGATTGACACAAATCCTAAGATTAATATTGCATATGGAATTGCTGGCTTATCTATAGTTGCCGATTCTCTTTCGGCTATTAAATATGCTAAAGTAAAACCTATTCGCAACGAAGACGGACTTACCGTAGATTTCAAAATTGAAGGTGATTTTCCGAAATACGGAAACGATGATGATAGAGTAGATTCTATTGCCTGCGAAGTGGTTCGAATGTTTAATGACGAATTACAGAAATTACCTGTATATAAAAATGCTACGCCTACTATGTCGGTGCTTACCATAACTTCAAATGTAATGTATGGCAAAAAAACTGGTGCTACGCCCGATGGTAGAGCAAAAGGTGTAGCATTTGCTCCCGGTGCCAATCCTATGCACGGACGCGACACCAAAGGTTTGATAGCGTCACTGAATTCTGTTGCAAAAATAGATTATGAATATGCCAAAGACGGTATTTCTAATACGGTGTCGATGATTCCGCAGTCATTGGGTTCTACCTTGGAACAACGAATTACTAATTTGGTACAATTACTCGATGGATATTTTAGCTTCGATGCACAGCACCTCAATGTAAATGTACTCGACAAGCAAACCCTCCTCGATGCAATGGATTATCCCGAATTATATCCGCAATTAACCATTCGTGTATCGGGATATGCCGTAAATTTTGTGCGACTAACGCGCGAACAACAACTTGAAGTTATAACCCGCTCTTTCCACAAGCATTTATAGAGTATAGCGTTTCGCATGGAAACTATACGCGTTCATTCAATCGAATCTTTTGGTACACATGATGGTCCGGGAATACGCATGGTTGTATTTCTACAAGGCTGTAATCTACAATGTATATACTGTCACAATGCAGACACTATTCCACTCCAAGGTGGCACAGATATCTCAAGCCACGAAATTGTATCGCAAGCCATACGGTTGAAACCATATTTTGGCACACAAGGCGGTGTTACATTTTCGGGAGGCGAACCATTGGTGCAAGCCAAACAGTTGATACCGGCCATTGAAAAATTACATGTGCACAATATTCATGTTGCAATTGATACCAATGGTACAATCCAAAATTCATTTACGAAAGAAATTTTACAACACCATGCCGATTTAGTGTTGTTCGACATAAAAGCCTTAGATGCCGAACATTTCAAATCTATTACGACACACACGTTATTTGAAGCTCACATAGAATCTATTCGCATGCGAGAACAAGCCTGCAAACCCTATTGGATTCGTTATGTGGTAGTACCGGGCTATACCGATGCTCCACACTATATAGAAGCGTTGTGCAATTTTGTGCAACCACTCAAATATGTAGAAAAACTACAATTATTGCCTTACCATAGTCATGGTAACCATAAATGGGAACTGATGAATATGCAGTATACACTCTATGATGTAGAAGCTCCCGTTGAAGCATACATGCAAAAAGTATGTAACATTTTAAGTCAATTTTGTAGGGTAGAAATAGGATAAAAAAACTATATTTGTGTTTCTTTATTTAATATAACTGAATAAATACAGAATTATGAAACGGATATTTACAGTATGTTTATTTATTTTAAGTATGATAGTAGCTCAGGCTAATGTAGTGTTACCCTCAATTTTTGCAGACCATATGGTGCTTCAACAAAATTCTGAAATTACTGTGTGGGGGTGGGGAAAACCATATGAACAAATTTCGGTTGTAGGCAGTTGGAATGGTGATACGGTAAAAACCGTTGCAAATAATCAAGCAAATTGGAAAGTAACTCTTAAAACAGGTAAAGCCGGAGGTCCATATACTCTTACTGTAAAAGGCTATACAACTATAGTTATTAACGATGTGTTGCTTGGTGAAGTATGGGTGTGTTCAGGTCAGTCAAATATGGAGTGGAGTGCTCGTTTAGGTATTGACAATGCAAAACAAGAAATAGCAAACGCACAGTATCCAAATATTCGGTTTTTTACTGTAAATCACAGAACTGCTTCAAGTCCAAATTTTGACGTTAAAGGTAATTGGTCGGTTTGCACCCCAGAAACTATGATAGACTTCAGTGCTGTAGCATATTTTTTTGCTCGCGAAGTACAAAAGGAATTACAAGTACCAATAGGTCTGGTAAATGCGAGTTGGGGCGGCACACCTGCCGAGGTGTGGACTCCCGAATCGGTAATAGGTTCAAATAGAATTTTAGCAGAAGCTGCCGAAAAAATTCCTGTTATGGGGTGGGGACCACGCGAGGCTGCTCGTGTATATAATGCGATGATTGAGCCTATTACCCGTTTTAAAATTGCCGGTGTATTATGGTATCAAGGCGAAACTAATGTGGCTAACTCTGATACGTATCATGTGTTGTTTCCGGAACTTATTAAATCGTGGCGTCAGGCATGGGGATATAATTTCCCTTTCTTGTTTGCTCAAATAGCGCCCTTTACCTATAATGAAACTCCTACATGCGGAGCTGATATTCGTAATGCTCAACGCCAAACACTATCGTTGCCAAATACCGGAATGGTTGTTACTGCCGATATCACTGCCGATACTATGAATATTCATCCTACAAATAAACACGATGTGGGTAAACGATTTGCTCATATAGCTCTCAATAAAGTGTACAATAAACCACAATTCCCGGTTTCAGGTCCGTTGTATAAATCGCATACAGTAAAAGGAAATGTGGTAACTATACAATTTGACTATGCTCAAGGATTGAATGCAAAATCAAAAATTACAGGTTTTGAAATTGCCGGTGAAAATATGATGTTTAAACCGGCTGATGCTAAAATTAAAGGAACAACTATTGAAATTAGTTCAAAACAAGTTGCAAAGCCTGTATATGTAAGATACGCCTATCGTAATGCTTCTCTTATAGAATTGTTTAATTCGCAAGGATT
>JAJUFK010000062.1 GCA_029266015.1 Bacteroidota bacterium | reverse complement strand
CCGAACATTTATATCCGGTTGATACTACATTAGAACTAAAGGTTGGAGCACAAGTTATGTTTATTAAAAATGATTATTCTGGCGGTTCACAATATTTTAATGGTAAAATTGGTAGAATTTCTTATTTAGAACAAGATGGAATTGAAGTTGAATTCCCAGATACGGGAAATATCGTAAAGGTTGATTTATATACGTGGGAAAATAAACGATTTGTTCTTAATTATGAGACCGGAGCTATTGATGAAACGGTAATTGGAACGTTTACTCATTTTCCTATTAAATTGGCTTGGGCTGTTACAGTTCATAAAAGTCAAGGTTTAACATTTAAACAAGCTATCATAGATGTTTCAGAGGCATTTGCTCCCGGTCAAATATATGTGGCTTTGTCTCGATTAGAATCATTAGACGGACTTGTATTGTCGCAGCCAATTGTAGATGATGCTCCTGAGCAAAATGAACGATTGCTTAATTTTACAAACGCAAAACATTCATATGCTGATTTAGAACAAGAATATGAAAAGGCAGCTCGAGAATATTTGTATTCTTCAATTTTGCAAACATTTGATTTTAATTCACTTGTATATGAATTGCAATTGCATATTGATACATATACTAAAGATGAGAATCGTTCTGTAAAACAACAATTTTTAGTACAAATACAAGATGTAAAACTTGATGTTGTTCCTATTGTTGATGTTAGTAATACATTTAGTATTCAATTGCGTAATTTAATTCAATCCAATGCCGAAATTCATGTTATAAAAGATAGAATTGAAAAAGCATATGCCTATTTTGAACCACTTATGGGGGCAATTTCAAAAAAAATATTTGCTATAATGGAGCAATTGCAAGATTTGCGAGGAGTGAAAGCATATACAAATGAACTTTCACAGTTAGAATTGCAATATTATACAAAGTTGCAAAAAATTAAAAAATGTATTGCACTTATTGATGCTATGATGCATAACGAAACAATAAAAAAAGATGCGATTGTTTTGTTACAGAATCCTCAAGAAAGATATGTTTTACAGAAAAAAACTCAAACAATAAAGAAAGTACAGCGAAAAAAAGGAAAAAAAATACAAGATAAACCGGCAAAACAATTAAAAGATACCCGTAATACTCGTGAAATTACATACGAAATGTTTTGTTCAGGTATGTCTATTGAGGATATTGCTAAGCAAAGAGATTTTACTGTTTCTACAATTGAAAACCATATTGCTTATTTTGTTGCAGAAGGTATGATTGATATACGCGAACTCGTAGAAAAAGAAACGTTAGAATTAGTTTCAAAAACTATTGTTACATTGCAAACAAAATCTCTTAAAGAAGTTAAAGAGGCAGTGCCCGAACATATACCGTATTCCGATATACGGTTTTGTATGGCTTGGTTAGAACACAGTAATATGTTGTAATTTTATTTTTTCCATTGCTTTGGAGCGTAATTCAGGAGGCATTTTTTCTATTGCATATCTTAGTGCAGTTCGTGGTATAGAATGTTTATGTTTCATTATAAAATTAAAAACATCGTTACTATATGGTTTTGATGTTTCTTTCAACATCCAACCGTATCCTTTTTGAACTAAATCTTCAGAATCATGCAATAAAATTTCGGCAATTTCAAATACTGTTTCTTTATATAATCCTCTGCGAGCAGGTAATATTAGTGAAACAGCAGAAGCTCTGCGTTTCCACATATTATTGGAATATGCCCATTGTTTAATGTGAGGAAGAATTTCCGGAAAATTTTGTAGTAATTCGCCTACAGTATGATTGCAAAATGTATCACAAGTTGCCCAATTAGAAATATATGTATCTATCCATTCAGAAAATATATAGATATCATCTGAGTCTAATTGTTTTTGAATATACTGTGTAAAATGACAGGCAACAAATCCTTCTTCAATATATCCTGAATGCCATAATTCTTTGCACATATCAAAAACAATTTGTTTGTTACATTTTTGAATATGAGTTTTATATTGTTTAGTAATTTTTTCTATGTCCAAACTTCTAATTCCATACGTTTGTATTGTTTCTTTGAAGAATTTACAATTGCTCGTTTGTATAGCTTCATTTTGCATAGATGCGAATGAATTTCGAATAGTTTGTACAATTGAATGAGACATTGCTATTGTAAATTAATATGTAATTCACAACCAACTTGTAATGAGTATTTTTGATTGCAAACCGTAATATGAGATACAAAACCTGATTCAAGTAAAATAGTAGCTTTTTTAGCTTCAATTGTTATAGTTATTAAAGCTCCACGATAGATTATTTTGAATGAAAATGATTTCCAATGTTTTGGAATTTGGGGATTTAGACTTAATCCATATTGATTCCATCGTAATCCAGCAAATCCCTGAACTATGGCAAGCCATGTTCCTGCCATACTTGTTATATGTAATCCTTCGTGAGCTTCTTTGTTATAATCATCTAAATCTAATCGAGCAGTTCTTAAATATAATTCGTATGCTTTGTCTGCGTTACCAATTTTTGAGGCAACTACCGAATGAATACAAGGAGATAAAGAAGATTCGTGTACACATCGAGCTTCGTAAAAGTTAAAATTTCGAGTAATTGTTTCTTTGTCAAAATCTGATTCAAAAACATATAATCCCTGAACTACATCGGCTTGCTTTATATAGCATGAACGCAAAATTCTATCCCATGACCAATGTTGATTTATTGGGCGTTGATTAGCAGGAATATCATGTACGGTTGATAAATCTTTGTCTAAATATCCATCTTGTTGCAAAATTATGTCATAGGTTACATCTTCGGGTAAATACATATTTTTTATAATATCTGTCCAACGAATTACCTCATAATTTTCATCAAATGAAATTCGTTGAGATAATTCGATAAATTCTTGATTAGCAACTCGTTTTACCCAACTTATAGTTTCAAGAGTATACTGCAAACACCATCGGGCAAAATAGTTTGTGTACCAATTATTGTTTACGTTGTTTTCGTATTCATTGGGGCCGGTAACTCCTAAAATCATATATTTTCGTTTGGTAGGAGATAGAGTAACACGCTGAGTCCAAAATCGAGCAATTGCTATTAAAACTTCGAGTCCGTATTCTACCAAATATGATTTGTCGCCTGTGTAATTTACATAGTTGTATATAGCATATGCAATAGCACCGTTTCTATGGATTTCTTCAAAGGTTATTTCCCATTCGTTATGACACTCATCTCCGGTCATGGTAACCATAGGATATAATGCTGCTCCGTTTGAAAATCCAAGTTTTTCGGCATTTTTTATGGCACGATTAAGTTGTTTATATCTATAGAGTAATAAATTTTTTGCAACAGTTTCGGGTGATGTAGCTAAATAAAATGATAGACAAAAAGCTTCGGTATCCCAATATGTGCTACCTCCATATTTTTCGCCTGTAAAGCCTTTGGGGCCGATATTTAATCTACTGTCATTACCTGTATATGTTTGTTGTAATTGAAAAATGTTGAATCGAATACCCTGTTGAGCTTTGGTATCGCCTTTTATAGTGATGTCACACAATTTCCATTTGTCGGCCCATATGGCAATATGGTTTTTTAATAATTGTTTGTACCCTGTTTCAACAGCTTTTTCTAAAACTGTATATGCAGCCTGTTCTATTGTTTTTTCTGCATGATTGAGTGACGAAACTTGAGTGGCAATTTTTATAATTTTACAGGTTTGTTGTTGTTGTAATTTCAATTCTGCTTTTTCTATTATTCGTAATCCTTTTTTTGAAAACGTAGAAATACCTGATTGTTTTTTATTTTGTATAAAAAATTGATTGTGCATACCTGTAGCAACGGTAAATTGCGGTACATCGTATTGTGTTTTTTTTGTTCGGTCAATTGCTAAAGCACTATTGTTGGTATAGTTTTGTGAAACCGATTCCCAGAATTGTTCGTTATAATTAGCGTCTTCATTATGAACATCAGAATTTATATATGATTCTATTTGAATTGAACAATCTGCGTTGAGTGGTGTTATATAATATTCAATAGCTCCAATTTCTACCATATGCATACTTACAAAACGTGTACTCGACAGTAATAACCGAATTTTGTTTGCTAATTCTACTTCACATGTCTTGTGTAATGTTCCTTCTTTCATATTCAAAACACGTTTAAATGAAATGAAGGCAACTTTTGCTAAATCACATTTTTCTCCGTTTATGTAAATATCTATTCCAATCCAATTGGGAGCATTAAGAACTTTTGCAAAATAATCGGGATATCCATTTTTCCACCAACCAACTCGTGTTTTGTCAGGATAAAAAACACCTCCAATATAATTGCCTGATAAAGTTTTTCCGGAATATGTTTCTTCAAAATTAGCACGTTGCCCCATGTGTCCGTTTCCGATACTAAAAATACTTTCGGCTATTTTATGGCGGTTAGCATCAAATGTTGATTCAATAATGTGCCATTCGTGTACATCAAACAGTTGTGAAATAGTCATATTATACGTATTTATATTATTGTTACAATAATAGTAATTTTTTGTGTTATACTGTTATTCAAACTGTATATATGTTATGAAATACAAGAATTTTTGGCGTGCAGTGGTCTTTATAAAACAAAACGCTTCTTATAAAAAGAAGCGTTTTGTTTTGTGCCCGGAACAGGATTTGAACCTGCACACCCTTAAGAGCACATGGCCCTCAACCATGCTTGTCTACCAATTCCAACATCCGGGCTCAATTGATATGCAAAAATACATTTTTTTTAAAGTAACACAACCTTAACATTTAATTTTTCAGTGTTTTTATTTATTAGATTTAGAATGGGTTTCTAAAAAATCTATGTATTTTGAGTATAGATACATTCGGGAGTTTTTTCCAAATAAACTATGTTCGTCGTTGGGGAAGATAAGTGTTTCAAAATCTTTTTCATTCTTAATTAATTCTGAAATGAGTTCATATGTGTTTTGTATATGTACATTATCATCGGCTGTTCCATGAGCTAATAGAATTGGAGCTTTTATATTTTGTATATAGGTAAATACACTACTGTTTTTGTACCCTTCAGGATTCAATGTTGGGGTTTGCATGTAGCGTTCTGTATAAATATTATCATATAATTCCCATTTTGTAACAGGGGCTATAGCAATTACCGAATTGTATGAATCAGGATATTTTGCTGCTGTTAGTAATGCCATATAGGCTCCATAACTCCACCCTTGAATAGTAATATTTTGTTTATCAACATAAGGTAATGTTCGTAAATATTGAGCTGTTGCAGCAAAATCGAAACTTTCTTTTTCGCCTAAGTTCAAATATGTTTGTTTCCTGAAATTACTGCCTCTACCATCGGTGCCTCTGCAATCTACAGCTACTACAATATATCCATGTTGGGTTAGATATTGGTTCCAATAGAAATCGTAATTCCATTCATTTGTTACCTTTTGCATTCCGGGACCACCATATACCATTACTACAACAGGATATTGTTTAGTTTTTCTAAACTTGTGTGGTTTCATTATATATGCGTTAAGTTTTTCGTTATCTTGCGTTGGAATAGTGAAAAATTCAACTGTTGAAAATTTCATGTTTTTTGCTACATCTTGCATCCAATAATTAGCAAATGGCTCACGATTTTGTTCTAAGTTTTTTCCTTCAATGTATACTGTTACCATAGGATTTTTATTAGAATATTCTCGTATCCACCCGGTTCCTAAGGAATTAACATCTAAAGTGTGTGTGCCGGGCTCGTCTGATAAACAGTGTAATACGCCGGTTTGTAAATTCAATTCAAAAACATATCGTTCAAGCGGATTATTGTTTGTTGCTTGAAACATAATGGTGTTACTCTCTTTAAAATACCCATAAACATCTGTTATATCTCCTAAGTTTTGTGTTATTTTTTTTGCAAATCCCGATTCGTATGTATATATGTAAAGATTGTTATATCCATCGCTGTCATTGCAAATTATAAATGAATTTGTTCCTTCTATATGGGTAAAATATGTAGGAATGTCAACATATGTTTTGCTTGTGTATGTATATACAATTTTACAAGAATTATCTAGTAACGAGTAAACAGCTATTTCTACTTTGTTTTGTAATCTATTGAGCAGTGTAAATGCTATATGAGTACTGTCAATCCATGAAAATTCAGGTATATAGGTATATGTGCCGGGAAATTGTATTGTACTTGTTTTTTGAGTTTGTACAGAATATATTTTAGCACGTACTTGTGCAGGTTCTTCTCCTGCTTTGGGGTATTTATATGTAAAAAGTTCGGGATAGGTTGTGCTATATTTTTGTATAGTGTATTCCGGCACAGTGCTTTCATCCCATTGTAGATATGCTATATGCGTACCTTGTGGTGACCATGCAAATGCTTGTTGTATGTCAAATTCTTCTTCGCTTACCCAGTCGGGCATTCCATTTATGATTTTATTGTATGCACCATCATTTGTTATAGCATACGGAGAATCAATGCTGTTTGTAATATATAAATTGTTGTTGTAAAAATAACAAATGGTATTATTGGTAGGTGAAAATGTAGGGTTTTGTATACGAATAGAATCAGAAAGTAATAAATGGAGAGAATCGGTTGAAATATGATACATAAAATATTGAGCACTATATGAATTGCGTCTAATCATTTCAATATTAGTAGCAGCAAGCATTATGTCTTCAGAAGGAGAAAATTGTATGGAGTAAATTTCGTGTGGTATTCTTCCGTTTGCATCGAGTATGGTTGTGGTTCTTTGTTTTGAATATGGAATTTGTAGTACTTTATTTGATTCTACAATATACATACTTGTACCGGTATTGCTATGAAAAACTTTTGAGATTCCAAAAGGATAGTACGTATAATGTTTCCAAATATCTTCTATGGTTAATTGTCCAAAAGTTGATGTAATTATAGTGCATAGTAAGAATACAATATTAATAGTACGTTTCATATATCAATAATAATATATACAAAAATATTTTTTTTATTTTAATTATTGATATATAAACTTCTCTACAACTATTTGTATTGTGTTGTAGAGAAGTTAGTGTTTATTATTGTACTCCAAATACGTCTTTTATAGCATCTTTAAACGATTTTTTTGGTAATGCACCTTGAGCCATTTGTGGTTGCCCGTTAGTTGGAATAAAAAGCAACGAAGGTATACTGCGAATTCCGAAAACAGCCGATAATTCTTGTTCTTGTTCGGTATTTATTTTATAAAATGTTACTTTACCTTCATATTCTTTTGCCAATTCTTCTATTATGGGAGCTACCATTTTGCAAGGACCACACCAGTCTGCATAAAAATCAATAATTGCAGGTTGTGTTCCCGAATAACTCCATTCTTTGTTCTTTTCGTAGTCAAATACTTTATCTTTAAAGCTTTGAACTGTTAAATGTTCTACCATTGTTTTAGTTTTTTTAATTTATACTATTGTTTATTTAGCGTTTTAGACGCACTAATTAAAACTCCTTACATTTTTTTTAATATTTTTTTAAAATATGTGAAAAATATGTGTGTCCGAATACACAATGTAAACATCGTTTTGTATTACAATATTCTTTATGCAATTGCAGTAAAGCTTGACTTCTATATGCATTATGAGATTGTATTCCTAACTGTTGCCAATGCGAAAGTATTGAATTTTGCTCTGACGGAAGTGATTCTAAAAATTCAAGAGCACGTTCTTTATATATTTCTTGATTGGTTTTGCTGCCGTATGCAAACAGAAAAGGAATTATTGCATTTATTATAATTGAATGTATGGTGTGTATGCCAATATGTTTTTTTTTATAAGGAGATTGTTCGTGGAGCGTGTAGTGTGTATCCCAATAATCATGTAGTGTAATGTCAAACAATGTTATTATGTTTTGAATATGTGCACACTCAAGAATGTGCGATGTTAACGAACGAGAGCGATACATAAGTTCACATAATTGAGCAATACGAATAGGTGGAAAACTCATAGGACGCATTTTTGAAAATTTCCACATAGAAGCTGCTATTGGAGTAAGTGAATATTTTTTTTGTAAAAAGGTGTATTCTTTAAATAATTCTATAGCATATGTACTTGTTGAATGATTGTGTAATAAGCCTGCTTGTCCTAATAGAATAGCCTCTAATTGAAAAATGGAGTGAGAGTGTTTGGTTAATATTCCTAAAGAAACAGATTGTGTAAGCATTTCAAATGGTTGTGAGTTAAGAGGATTTCCCAAAGCTCTGCTTATAGTTCTATAGCAGGTCGATTCCCACGATGAATTAGTTGATTCAAAGTCACAGAGTATTGTATTTGCTTTTGATTCAAAACGTTCAATAACTAAACGGTCAAACCACATATTGGTAGTGAAAGTATCAATTGAAGAAAATATACTATTACATGTTTTATGTAAACTGCAATTTGATAATAGATTCCATGAATATTGATGACGTGATGTAATTGGTAAAATGAGAGTTGGAATTTCTACGTGTTTTTGATTCACAACAGGTTTGTTATATACAGAAACAACATGAAGTATTACCGAATTATATTCGGGTTGCAAATGATGTTTGTGAGTGTACCAATCGTTTGATTGTAAGTGTATTTCAATGTTGCCAACCCAAAGTGTGTTATCTATTTTAATTGTTGCTTGCAAAAAATCAGGACCAGCATTGGAATTATACATGCCGGCAGTAACTATTTCAATAGCTTCACCATTGGTTGTTTTTAGATGTGTATGGTCAAATAATTGATATTGCCATATATGGTGTAAAAATAATTCTGTCATACGGTTGTTGTGTTGCGTACACAAATGTATGAATTTTTTTACACAAAAAAATAAGATAATACAACGATTATAAAAGCATTGTTTATTCTTGAAAGAAAGTATCGGGAATATCTTCGGCTGCGTTAAGAATAATACAGCCTGAAGCCCACGGTAAATATGCTTCCCAAATACCGCCATCGTGTTTTTTCCACCATGGTAGTAATAGTGCGTCGGAATGAAAAAATTGTTCGGTTTGAAATCCAATTTCTCCAAATCCAAAATGTATATTTTGCGAATTGAAAGTGCTTAATCCCCATATACATGTATCTTTGAGGCGACTTGCTATATACTCATTACCGGTATGTTTATATATATAGTACATTTCGCCGGCAATTAAATTGCCCATAGGGTGTATATGCGGATTATGTGTACTGGTAATAGACCCTCCGCAACTACACCAACGTAAGCCGCGTAATGGTTCATTTGAAAATACTGTGTTATATGCAAATTTCCATGAAAATTCATAATCTAATCCTATACAGGCTAATTCTATATAATGAGAATCCAATGTGTGTTTATGCATTTCTACACAGCCAATTATATAGGCTAAGTTTCCTTCTTCGTCAACAGCTTCATGGGTATCCATTGGTGTACCATATAATTCTCCTTGTGTATGAAATTGGGTGTAATACTCAATAGCTTTTTGTGCACTAACTGTATATTTGGTATTATGTGTAATAGTTGCAAGTAATATCATTCCGGGAACAAACCAACATGCTTGAAATCCTGTATAATCAACTCCATTGCCATTATCAGGATTATAGAACCGAGCATATGCACCTGATTTTAATTGTTGTGAACGAGCTGTTTCTAAAATTATATGAGCTGTATTGAACCACTGTGTGTTGATACAACCTGTTTCTAAATATGATTTTAGTAAGTAATAAGCTGCTTGTCCGTTACAATAGGCCGAATGAAGAGGATTATCACCCCAATTATAGCAATCTTCTCTACGTCCCCACCAGCCATCTACATGCCACTTACCATCACGAAATTCTTCGTAAAGGAGATGAGCTTTGGAATTCATAGCTGTATTTGAAATGGTGTGCATATATTGTGTCGCACATTCTATATATCTTGCATTTTGTAATCGAATACCGGCTTTTAATATAGGGTATGCAACTTGCATACCACCTGTCCATCCAATATTTCCTCTGTTTCTACCTTCGTCACTATTGTCAGAAAGAATAAAAAAAGAATGTTCATTATTCCATCCATATTTGAGTATAGCATCTGTACACATACGCATAGCATCTATTCTTGTAGAACATACCTTAGGTGGTGTATGTATAGTTTTGTAATGTGCTTGCAAAGCATTTCCGTATGATGGTATACCTTTGATAGTTTGTTGGGCAAAATAATAACAAGTTGCGGTAAGAGTTAATCCTTGTGCATTATAAATATATCCGTGTGTGTATTTATGTATGTCGGGAGTTTTAGGGTCGTCCCATACCCATGTATAGCGATATGGTTTGTGCATATATCCTAATGTGAATCCTATAGAATGTATGTGTGTTTCAGAAGTATCTAAAAACAATCCGTTATAAGCAAATTTTGGCTTCCAATCATCAATGGGATTGTATGAAATGCCTTTTAAATATTCTTGAATTCCTATAGAGCAAACGATAGATTTACTTACAGATATCACACAGTTATGTGTACTTCTGTCGGCACGAGTATACCAGCGGTTGCTTGTATATGTGTCTTGTGAGTTGTTATATGTAAATTTAGGTTGTTTACCGAAAGAACCATTGGCATTGTTGGTGCCATACAAAAATCCGGGAATTTGATAATAGGGTGGTGTTGGTTGTTGCGCGGTATCAAGTGGACATACAAGTATACATGGAGTATTTGTTTTACATTCTAATGAAATAGTTCCGCACAATACGTTTGTTTTTTTGGTAAAAACTTCTCTGTAAATTCCAAATTCACCTAAATGAGCATATATTGTATTGTTTAAACATTCAATTGGAAACTGTATTGGTTCACAATTTTCTGGAATTACAATTATTCTTGAACGACTATATACTGTTGAATTGTTGCAAACAAAATCAATATGGTTTTTATAAAATACAGGTGAAATACAATTCATAGAATCAAAATTTTTACAAAGTAAATATACAAAACATCATAAAAAAATATGAAGTATTCAAAATTAAATTGTATGTATTACAAAGCACTATAGCAATATCTTTGACATTGAACAATAATGTATAATTAACAGTTAAAAAATTATTACAATGACAGATCCACAAGCAGTTGTTTTGAATGAAATAATTCAAAAAGAAAATTCGGCAGTATTTGCAATGTTGTCAGACAGAGGAAAACAAATATTTTTTCCTAAATTAGGAAT
>JAJUFK010000434.1 GCA_029266015.1 Bacteroidota bacterium | reverse complement strand
GTTATATGATTTGCTATATATTCTAATATTTCATCTTGAATTTCAATACCATCGTCATATGTTTTTCGTTTCAATATTTCTAAACGAGTTTCAAAATCGGGTACTTTTAATTCTGCCGACAGTCCCCATTTAAAACGAGAAAGCAAGCGCTCTTCTAATCCTTGCAATTCTACAGGAGGACAATCTGATGTAAGAATTATTTGTTTATTTTTTTGATGTAAATAATTAAATATTTGAAAAAATGCTTTTTGAGTACGTTCTTTTCCGGTAAAATTTTGAACATCGTCAATTATTAAAACATCTATCATTTGATAAAAATGCATAAAATCATTACGTTCATTTTTAATTGCAGCTTCGGCAAATTGACGTTGAAACGTATCTGCATCTACATATAAAACAGCTTTCTTAGGATATTTTTCTTTAATTTCTATACCTATAGCTTGAACTAAATGAGATTTACCTAATCCCGGTTTGCTATAAATAAATAAAGGATTATAATTTGTCTTTCCTAAATTTTGAGCAACAGTAACCCCGGCAGCACGAGCTAATCTATTACATTCTCCTTCAACAAAATTTGAAAAAGAATAGTTAGGATTTAGCTGAGAATCAATATTTAAATTTTTAATACCCGGAATTATAAAAGGATTTTTTATTATATTATTATCGGTAACATATGTTGGTTGGTGAAAAATTTTATTTTTAAGATTAGTAGCATTTTTTCCGGGTAATTGAATTGCGGTAGGCTGTGTTTCTGCATGTGCAGGTTGCTCCATTATTACTTTATATTCTAATTTAGCATTTGCACCTAAAACTTTTCTAAGAGCTTTACTTAATAAATCTATATAATGTGTTTCAATATATTCATAATAGAATGGACTTGGCACCTGTATAGTAAGTATATCATTTTCTACTTTTACAGGCTTAATAGGTTTAAACCAAGTTTCAAAAGATAGTTTGGAACCGAGGTTGTCTTTAATTATTTCCAAACAATTTGACCATAATGTTTCGTGTAATACTTCCATTATTCTATTATTATACTATAGTTATTTAATGTTG
>JAJUFK010000239.1 GCA_029266015.1 Bacteroidota bacterium | reverse complement strand
ATCGTATGCTCCTGATGCAGCAGAGGTTGGGTCGTCAAGTAAAACATATTATGTAGTTCGTGTATTAAATGGTTGTAGTAGCGATACTGTGCCGGTAACATTGAAAGTAATAAAACAACCTTCATTTAGCATTGATTCTATAAATATATTACGATGTGCTAATGAACAATCTCAAATATTACAAGCTAAAAATTTGAACCAAAATTATCATACTGATAATACTATTACCGGAGAAGTACGTTGGTACCAAGGTAAAGTAACTACAAAAGGTGATTCCTTTACACCAGATATAACTAAATTAGTAGTTGGTAAAGAGGGAAATATGATTTATGCTCAATATTTTGTGACAGCTCAAGGAAAAACATGTGCTAGTGAGCAGCAAAGCGTTCGTTATGAAATTAGAAAATTACCTGATGCCGCAATTCTTACAAAAATGCCAATTTGTATAGGAGAATATGTAAATAAATCCGATGCAGAAGTCAAAATTCCAATTTTTGCACGAAGCAATTATGTAGAATGGTCAAGTTCAAGTTTATTTAATGGTAATACACAATATACCAGAAATATAGTACTTACAGCTAATCAATTGCAAGAATTGGGTGTTGGGTATATACCTTTAACAGTTAAAACTATTGATAGAGACAGAATAGAATGTTTTACTATTCTAAAAGATAGTATAAAAGTATCACCTATGCCAAATTCTAAAATTATCGGTTCTGATAAAGTTTGTGAATATGCTGTTGGAGAATTTTATTCAATACAACAAGGAAGTGCAGAAAATAATTATGATTGGAATGTAACAGGAACTAGTGTGTTGTATTCTAAAGATATGACTTCAGGAGCTGTTCGATATATAGATTGGGATAAACCGGGAATAGATACAATTACAGTACTTGTAACATCGCCTGATTATTGTATATCGCAAGATACAATGGTTGTATATGTTGCAAAAACTCCTCAGCCACAATTTGATTGGGAATTACCAGGTGCTATGAATATTAGTGAATTTACTAATAAAACAATTCAAGATTCAATTATTGATAAAACCCCAAAAGGTACTACAATTGCAATTGAAGTGCCGTATACTATGTATTGGGATTTTGGTCGTTCTTACAACCCTGAAGGTAAAGTTGTGGAATATGCTGATAGAAAAGATGTTGTAAGAGAAGAATATATGTATGGGCCACATCAAGTAACATTAACTGTTGAAAATAGACATGGTTGTTTGAATTCAATTACAAAAGAAATATTTGTAGATATTAAATCTGGTGTTTATTTTCCTACAGCTTTTGCGCCGACCAATCCTGCTTTTGGAGTTAGATACTTTCAACCTCTTGGATATGGATTTAAAACATGTGAAGTATGGATATATGATACGTGGGGTAATTTACTATGGTATTCAGACGAAGTTGAAGATGGAATATTTGTTGGAAAATGGGACGGAACATACAATGGAGAATTGTTAAAATCTGATACCTATATTTGGAAAATGGAAGCAACATTTGCTGATGGAAAATTGTGGCTAGGGCAAGGTGATAATCCAAATCGATTGAAAAAATTCGGTTCAGTTACGCTTATTCGATAATTGATAAAAAAGTATTTACAAAGAAGCTGTTTTATAAAAATGTGAAACAGCTTCTTTTTTTTTATATAAATGCAACCTTTTGTATTGTTTAAATGTCTGTATATTTAAAAGATATGATGCAATCACATAATTATTTTTTATATTTTTTTTCTTTGTTTGTTTGATAATAAAGTATTAATGATTGAAAAAATAATATTGATTTTGAATAGTAATAGTTTTTAATTTTGTATATTGCTAAATTGTTTAGAATCCTAAATAAAAAATATATATGAAAACACGTGCATATTTGCCGATTTTACAAAAATCTCAAATGATATTGCGTTTGTTGATGTTTGTATTGTTTGTTTTAATTTCTAACTATGGAAATTCTCAAACTTGTACTAATATAGTTGGAGGAACTGATTTTACTCCAATTCCGGAACATGCTACAGATTATTATTATCATTATAATTTTGTAAAACAAAAAGGTCCATCTGGAAATTTTATTAGTACACCGGCAGCATTGGCATCAGCTGCTACTGATTTTTCACAATCAAAATTTGTATATGCGGTAACATCTAATCCACGTAAGTTACGAAGTGATTTTGTAAATGTTGAAGATAGTATGATGGTAATTAAGCTTCAAACCGGTACAAATTCTACATTGTTTAATTACAAAGTTTCAGGTTTAAAGCCGGGGTCAAATTATACGGTTAAAGTTAAAATTTATCATTTACCTATGTATGATTCTGCTTGCCATAATAGTTATAAATGGCAACAAACAAATTTAAGAATGGCTGTAAATCCAGATCAATATGGAAATGGATTTAACGATTATTCATTGCAATCTGAAGCTGCAAGTTGGGGAAAGGATTTTACATTTACAATAAATGGTACGTTGGCTGCTGCAGATAATTCAATAAATTTTGAAATACGTACAGGGTATAATTTTACAACATGTTCTGCAATAGGTATTGCAGATATTTTAATTACCGGGTGTTTGAATCCGCAAATTAAATCAAGTAAGGATAAAGAGGTTTGCACCGGTGAACAAACATTATTAACACTTGATAAAGAATATTATGCGAATTCGTATACATGGCAAAAATCCACTAATGGAGGCTCTACTTGGACAACAATAAGTACTGCAAAGAGTGTGATTGATGCTGTAACTCAAAATTCTGTATATAGGGTAAACGTAGATGGAACATTGTCCTCTAATTTTGCGATAACAACTATTACTTGTTGTATTGTAAATGGACAACCAAGTTCACGTGAGGTTGTATTTCATGATGATTTTGGAAGATTTCCTTCGTCAAACTCGTATATAGATGCTTTTGGAAATGTTACAAATGGGTTGACAGCCCCATTTAGGGCGCCGGTGCCATATACTATTCCAAATCATCAATATAGTACTTCAGGACCGGTTGATGATGGCTGGTATGCAGTGTCGTCATATATGTACAAAAATGTTGCAACTTGGTTAGGTGCCATTCCCGAAGATCATTCCAAAGAACCGGATGGTGGATATTTAATTATAAATGTAAATCATAACTTTAAAGGAATTATATACGATCGTTTAATAACAGGGTTGTGCGAAGGAAAAGAATTATATTTTGACGCTTTTGCCGGGAATGCTTCTGATGCACAACCACCAAAGTTAATTTTATATATTAAAAGTCCCGATGGGTTAACTACGTTAGCACAATCGCCTTTAACAACATTAAACGCCGGTGGAGGTTGGGTGCGTATTCAAGTTCCTACATTTGTGCTTGCAGGATACACTTCGGTTCGTATTGTAATTGATAGTCAAGGTGAAGGTTGGACGAGTGGAAATGACCTTGTGCTTGATGATATTAAAATTATGGCATGTGCTCCACCAATGCTCGAGTTATTTTCGGATTTACCTACATTAACAAAAAATAAGGAAGTGTGCAGTACTACCTTAGAATTAGGATTTACTCCAAGTAATTTGTTGTTAAATTTTTATGGGAATAATCCGCGTTATTTATTTCAATGGTCAAAAACTCCTACTGTTGCTTCAAGTTGGACAAATTTAGGAACTCCTCAGACTGTTAGTACCTATAGTATTCCCGATCCTAAGAATAGCACTCCATTTGCCGGAGTACCAAATGGTGGAAAGGTTTATTTTCGTGTAATTGCGGCTACTCCTGCTGTGTTTACTTCAAAAACAAATTTTACTGCTCCAAATTATGCTAATCCGGATGATATGTGTAAGAATTATTCGGTATCAGAAAATATTGAAGTTACACTTAATTGTCCAACTTGTAAAACCCCTGCCGACGTAACCATTACGTCATCAGATTCAGATACTACCTTGTGTACGGGTCAGAGTTTAACGATAACATCGAATGCACAAGCGCGCGCGAGAATCGGTCTCGCAGATTCCCGATGCGACGCT
>JAJUFK010000344.1 GCA_029266015.1 Bacteroidota bacterium | reverse complement strand
TTTATATACCTATGCTATACCACATGAATTAGCAAGCCAAGTTCAAGTAGGAACACGTGTATTGGTGCAATTGGGAACAAGAAAAATATATACTGCAATAGTGTATAGTATTCATTTAAATAAACCACAGCACTATCAAGTAAAATGTATAGACTCTGTGCTCGACTCTATTCCTATTGTTACTCCTATTCAATTACAATTGTGGGATTGGATAGCTAAATATTATATGTGTACTCGCGGCGAAGTAATGAAAGCCGCTTTGCCTGCAGGTTTAAAGTTAGAAAGCGAAGCATTATTGTATTGTAATCCTATTTTTGATTCTATTGATACGTTATCAAATAATGAACTTATAGTGTATTCAGCTGTACAAAACGCTCAAGGTATTTCTTTAGATGAATTAACTAAAATTGTAAAAAAAATACCTGTAACAAGAACTGTGCACGGTATGTTACAAAACAAAGTATTGCTTACAGGCGAAAAGGTTATTCAACAATATAAACCAAAAACAGAAACTCGAATTCAGTTGGCCGGCAGTATTTCTGATGAAACATTTGTAAACACATCCTTTGAAATGGTTGCTAAAGCTCCCAAGCAATTAGAACTATTTACAAAGTTTCTTGATTTACATATTAAGAGTAAAAATCCCGATTTTTCTATTTTAAAAAAAGAATTACTTCTTGTTACAGGTTGTTCAGCTTCTATTGTAGCAGAATTAACAAAGAAGAATATACTCGTAGAATGTAATACGAACGTCTCTCGTTTGCACAATACACATGTTGAACTTCAAGAGTTTAAAATATTAAGTGAATCACAGCAAAAGGCTTTACAGCAAATAAATACTGCTTTTAAAACGCATGACACTTGTTTACTGCATGGTGTTACGGCAAGCGGAAAAACAGAAGTATATATTGAACTTATAAAACAAACAATTGCTCAAAATAAACAAGTCTTGTATTTATTGCCTGAAATTGCTCTTACTTCGCAAATAATAGATCGATTGCAAAAAGTGTTTGGAAATATAGTCGGAGTATATCATTCTCGCTTTTCAGACAATGAACGTATTGAGGTTTGGAACAATGTATTATCATTATCAACCTATAAAATTATATTAGGAGTTCGTTCTTCTATATTTTTGCCCTATTCAAATTTGGGGCTTATTATAGTAGATGAAGAACATGAAACATCTCTTAAACAGTTTGACCCCGCACCTCGTTATAATGCTCGCGATACAGCAATTATACTAGCTCAATTGCATAAAGCAAAAACGTTATTGGGAACAGCTACACCAAGTTTAGAAACATATTATAATGTATTGCAAAAAAAATATGCATTAGTTGAATTAAATCAACGATTTTCTCAGGTGCAATTGCCTCAAATACATATCATAGATATGGCAAAAGCACGTAAACAAAAACGAATGTACAATGCTATTTTTAGTAAAGATTTATTGAATCAAATAGAACTGGCATTACAGGAAAAACAACAAGTTATTTTATTTCAAAACAGAAGGGGGTTTACTCCTTTGATACAGTGTACAGACTGTGGTAATATACCACATTGTAAACATTGTGATGTAAGTTTAACATATCATAAATACTCAAATACATTACGTTGTCATTATTGTGGCTATGCTATACAATATTCACCTAATTGTATTGCTTGTGGAAGTAATAGACAAGAATATCTTGGTTTTGGTACCGAACAAATTCAAGATACATTGCAAGAAATATTTCCTCACAAACATATAGCGCGTATGGATTTAGATACAACACGAGGTAAATATGCATATCATGAATTAATTGAACAATTTGAACATAGAGAAATTGATATTTTAATAGGTACTCAAATGATAACCAAAGGGTTAGATTTTGAAAATGTAGGTTTGGTAGGAATTATCTCTGCTGATAGCATATTACATATACCTGATTTTAGATCATTTGAGCGAGGTTTTCAAATGATGGTACAAGTTGCAGGAAGGGCAGGAAGAAGCTCAAAACAAGGTAGAGTATTTATTCAAACGTATATTCCGGAACATCCAATATTGCAGTATGTAAAGCAACATAATTACCATGGGTGTATGCACAGTCAAATGATAGACAGACAAACGTTTAATTATCCTCCGTTTGTGCGATTAATACGTTTGACTATCAAACACAAAAACCATGAAATATGTAAAGATGCAGCAACACAATTTGCTCACATAATGCATTCTAATTTTGGTAGTATTGTGTTAGGGCCTGAGTCCCCAATTATTCCTCGTTTACACAATTATTATATTCAAGAAATATTGTTTAAAATACCTCGTAGTTATTCTGTAGATGCTATAAAAGATACAATTTATTCAAAAGCACAAATAATATTTGCAAATCAAAATTATAAGGGTATTCAATGGTATGCTAATGTTG
>JAJUFK010000260.1 GCA_029266015.1 Bacteroidota bacterium | reverse complement strand
GAAAAACTATTTCTTACACCAACTTCGCTTTATAGATATATTGAATGTCCGCTCAAATTTTATTTTTCTGTAATAGCAAATATTCGCAAACCACAAGAAATTAAAGAATTACCTGATAATAGAGATTATGGCAATTTTTTTCATACAGCTATTGAAAACATATATATTCCCTATATAAACACTCTTATAACATCAAACACAATAGACACAATACTTCAAAATTCGCACGAAATTGATACAATTGTTTACAATGCTATATCTCAAGTAATTTCCAATAAAAACAATGTATCAATAGATGAAAATACCGTTGCATTACAAAAAAATGTTATAAAAAAATATATTACAAACATGCTTGAATTTGATAAAAAACAAGCACCATTTACCATTATTGGTTTAGAACATGAAATTAAACACACTTTTACAATAGCAAACACAAAAATACCTATACGCGGCATCATAGATCGTTTACAAAAAAATGGTAACAATACGTCTATACTCGATTACAAAACAGGGAAAAATAAAAATACTTGTGAAACCATTAAATCTATATTTGATGGTACTTACGCTACCTCAAATTCAGCAATATTTCAAATTTGTTTATATGCATACATTATTCAACTGCAAAATCCTACAGAAACAATTGAACCACATTTAGTATTTTTAAGAGACTTACATACTAATACTACAACAAATATCTATCAAAAAGAACTCAAAAAACATATACAATCATATGTAGAAATACACGAAATATTTGAAGAATATTTTAACAAAACTATCCTTTCAATACTTGATTTACAGACTCCTTTTACACAAACAAACGATACAAAAACATGCTCATATTGTGATTTTAAAATATTTTGCAAAAAACAATGAAATTACATTGCACAAATAAATAAAAATAACTATTTTAGTGACTTTGTAATACTTACATACATGCAAACGAATGTATACACTGTATGGGGAAATTGTAAAGATTTACTCACAGAGAAAAAATTTCTTACCTATCAACATTCAGAAATCCAAGACAGAAACCGAATGGCAGTGTTGGTTGGAGGATTTACTATATTATTGGTTGGCTTAAGTGATTTTTTACGCACCAACCATCAATTGTTTCTAACAATAAGTATTACTATTCGAATTCTTTTTTTTATTTTCTGCTTATATTATTTTGTTACATGGAAAAAAAAGCAAACAATACAATCAATATACACAACATCATTTATATTTAGCTTGTTTGTTGGAATAAGTATTAATGCTTTTATTTATTTACTCAATCCCGATAAAATTATTGAAATAATAGATTTACTAACTATTCCAATTACGTTTATCTTGGTATATGTTTTTGTAATAATACCTGTGTATTTGTTACTTATAAGCGGACTTGTTACATCGATACTGTATATAATAATACTTTCACAATTTACAAACATTGACACTTCTACTATAATAATCATATCCATAATACTTGTTACCATACATGCTATGGGGTTTTATATCAACAGATTTTTAAGTAAAGTACGAAGAAACGAATTTTTTAGAATTCAAGAAATTAAAATTCTCAACATTGAATTACACGAAGAAATAGAAGAACGAAAAACAGTACAAGAAAAACTACAAAAAACATATTCAGAAATTACCGAAAGCCTATATTACGCAAGTAATTTACAAGTATCGTTATTACCTGATTTAAAAATTACCAAAAAATATATATCTGACTATTTTGTTTTATATGCTCCTTGTGATATTGTAAGTGGAGACTTTTATTGGGCTACAATTTACAACGACAAAATTATAGTTACAGCAGCTGATTGTACCGGACATGGAATTAGAGCAGGTTTTATGAGTTTTATGGCAATTACCCTACTCGATGATATAGTTCATGTAAAAGGAATTACTAAAGCTTCAGAAATTTTAGATAATTTAAGGGAACATGTAATCAAAAATTTGCATCAAACTCCGGAAAACACCGATTTACGAGATGGATTAGACATTGCATTATGTGTAATAGATACTGAGAATATGGTGTTAGAATATGCAGGAGCATTTAACCCCTTATTACACATTAGAAACCATCAAATGGTAGAATACAAAGCAGACAGAATGCCTATAAGTTTCTATATAGCAGCAAAACCACATTTTACAAATCATACAATACCTTTAGAAAAAGGCGATAAAATATATATATATTCCGATGGATATGCAGATCAGTTTGGAGGCGAAAAAAACAAAAAATTTACCCATAAACGTCTTAAACGAGAAATACTTATAAGTTCAAAATTACCTATGCAAGAACAATACGAACTACTAACCTACCTACATATACAATGGAAAGGCAAACATAAACGCACAGACGATGTATTACTATTAGGTATTGAAATATAAAACATATCGGTAAATTGAACATAAAATTGGTTAAAGACCTATTTTCAATTTTTTATAAAAAATTAAATCTACAATCACCAGCGAATTACAATTTGGTAGATAACGGTCATATTTTCAATATGTTTTATTACAAATTAATAGTAAAAAGACAATATTTATTTCAATTATGATAAAAAAATGAAATATTTATAAAAAATTGTTATAAAATTTGCTATTTAAACTTTCATAATGTAATTTTGCTTTCAAATAATTAATAAGATAGAAACAGTATGTGTAGTGTATTAGGAATTTTTGATTTAAAAGTTGAGTCACAAAAATTACGCGAACAAGCCTTACAGATGTCACGAAAATTACGTCATCGTGGTCCGGATTGGTCTGGTATTTATTGTGGCGATCGTGCAATATTAGCTCACGAAAGACTTTCAATTGTTGACCCACAGTCGGGAAAACAACCATTGTACAGTAAAGATAAAAAATTAATATTGGCAGTAAACGGTGAAATATATAATCACAGAGAAATACGAGCAAAAACAGAACAAGACTATGAATATCAGACTCATTCTGATTGTGAAGTAATTTTAGCATTATATAAACAAAAAGGTACCGATTTTATTGAAGATTTAAACGGAATTTTTGCATTTGCTTTATATGATGAAGAACAAGACCGATATTTTATTGGCCGAGATCATATAGGAATTATACCATTATACATGGGGTGGGACAAATTAGGTAATTTTTATGTTTCATCAGAATTAAAAGGACTTGAAGGATATTGTAACCGAATAGAAGAATTCCTACCGGGGCATACACTTGACAGTAAAGAAGGTGTACTAAAAAAATGGTATACTCGCGACTGGATGGAATATGATGCTGTAAAAAACAACACAACAAGTATTGATGAACTACGCGAAGCTTTAGAAAATGCCGTATATCGTCAACTTATGAGTGATGTACCTTACGGTGTACTTTTATCAGGTGGTCTTGACTCTTCAATTACATCTGCATTAGCAAAAAAATATTCACGTACCAGAATAGAAACTAACGGAAAACAAGAAGCTTGGTGGCCTCAATTACATTCATTTGCTGTTGGTTTAGTAGGTTCACCCGATTTAGCCGCAGCAAAAAAAGTTGCCGACCACATTGGAACCATACACCACGAAGTAAATTTTACAGTACAAGAAGGACTAGATGCTATAAAAGATGTAATATACCATATTGAGACATATGATGTTACAACAATTAGAGCAAGTACTCCCATGTATTTACTTGCACGTGTAATCAAAT
>JAJUFK010000064.1 GCA_029266015.1 Bacteroidota bacterium | reverse complement strand
TTGTACGTTTTTATGATTAATTACTCGTTGTTTGAAAACCCAAATACACATCTATGTATTTTGTATAGCCATACGGCTTCACTTGTAAGCTTGCAATAAACTTCGATGTAGACACTACGTTTTGATTAATATCAATAAAACATTTTACACCGGTATCTTTTGCATTACCCGGATCTACACCAAGCTCACCATTTACCGTCATAGTATTTTCTATAGCCGTCTCTACTTTGTTTTGTATAGATTTAGCTATTGCTGCAGGTATTTTACCATCGTCGGTTACAGGCATTTCGTCGCCTATTTCTTCAAGTATTGTGGCATATGCTATTCTATATGCTTTGTCTATTACTCTACGGCGTGGTACTAGAGCATAATCATCACTTACTGCAGTAGCAAGTTTATCATCAGTCCAAAAATATCCTGCTTTTCCTATAAATGTACGAGCAGTAACAAATCCTGCATCGTGTATTACATCGGGACTTCCAAGCTCTGCTTTGTTTGTACCTATATAAATGATTGCAGGCAAAGCACCGTTTTTAACACGTGCTGCCGAACGATGTACAGGAACATTAGCATACGTACCTGCAAGTAGTCCAACACATGCCGTATTGCTCGAAGCTTCCGTGTCAGCAACAAGTATTTGTACACGGTTGTTTGCACCCAAATGCAAATCACGAAGCGACGAAGCTGTACCTGCGTATCGACGTCCTTCTAATATTACAAACAATGGAGCATATTTCTCTTCAGCACTCCATACTGCAAGTTCTTGTGCTTTTGCCATGGCTGTATACACATCTCCATCAAGTCCGTCTACTATAGTTGGAGTATATTCCGTAGGTTCTTGCTTGCAACTCACCAATATATTTATTGCACCATTGGTAGCATCAAGCAATGTTTTAGCATAAGTTTTTGTTTTGTCAAACATATCGGTCATTGTTACCGTATTTGCACAAGCTTGTAACCATACTTTACTACCTTCTTGGGCAATAGAGTATATTTCTTTTACACATTTATATATGTGTTTATTTACATCAGCAGAACCTTCTGTTATTCCCAATGCATCTAAATCGCTCAATTTAGTGATAAGATACGCAGTCCCCAATGCAAACTTGTCAGCTACTGCTGTTCCTGAAGCAACTATACCAATCACTCCATCTTCTGATGGAGCTACCGAGCCCAATGCTCCATTTTCATAATAAATTTTAACGCGTGGTAACATATATTTTATTTTTTAGAGGTAAATACTTCCAATTCTCCTTTGGCTATACGATTATGCATTTCTGCCGCATAACGCTCTGTAAACCAGTAACCGTCAGAAGTCCTAAATACTTCATCACAATCGTGATCTCGCATTATCTCCATAGCTTTTTCTTGGTGTTTGCTCATTTTTTGAGTAGGAGCAGCTGGAGTTGATGAAACGGCATTTTGCTCATCAGTTTTTGTTTGTGATGGAACTTCGGGTATTTTTTCTGCTTTTTTTGCTTTCACAAAATCAGCAAACGATTTGTCGCTCATAGCTTTAAGTTCAGGAGTAAACTCTACACCCAAACAAACACATTGCCGTGCTCGCTTTTGTTCTTTTGTCATACGTATATGTTTTTAATTATTACTACTATTTTCCATATGGTATACAATAGCATCAACACTCCCATGTATATCAATGTTTTTTGCCACCACTTCAATACGTTTACCTCTACAATTCTATCCACGGGTTTTTCCACAAATGTTTGTATTATTGTTTTAGGAACATACACCGTGTCATGTATTGTTTTAGTTTTATAAGTCAATGTTCCGTTACTATACACATAAGAAGTCTCCATACGAGCACTCTTAGCTTCACTCAGCTGTGTCATTATTACCTTATTGGTACTATCGCACTCAAACAATGCTGTCATGTACGAAGAGTCAGCAGGTACAGCAACGGGAACAAGTTTCTCTATATATGTTTGAGTTATCACCGGCTCGTGCATCAACCTGTTGCACGACGCAAGAAATATCACAAATACTATCAGTGTTATTTTATTTAGTAGTTTCATTGATTTGTTTTTTTATTTCATCTATTATCTGACTATAATTTTCCGGCTCAATTTTTTCGAGCAAAGCACATATTCGTTTATTGATTTTTGTTAGTCTCTCTAGTTCGTTTTTAACTTTATTTAATTCGGTCAAAGTATTTTCACGTTCTTTTTTACTCGCTTCCAATTCTTCTCTCAAAGCTGCTCTGTCATCGTTTGACGCCTTAAGCTCTGCACGTAAATCTTCCGCTAATTCTCTATACGTCTTTATTGCTTCCTGTATATTGTCAAGCTCCTTCGATTTTGCTTCATTAGCTGTTAGCTCTGCCTCTGCGGAACTTTTTTGTTTCACACTTCGTAGTGTAAATATCCAGGTAACACCACTGCCAAACAGTGAACCAACTACGGCTATTATTATATTTGCAGTATCCATTACAAATCAATTGTTTTAAGCCAAACATCCACATTAAATGATGGACATGCTTTATGTGTGTCAAAATAATTGTGACCAACAATTTTTACTCCCGGATGTTTTGCTCTAAATTCTTTTATATACTTTTCAAGGGCTCTTTTTTGCTGCCATGTACGAGTATCTTTTGGTGTTTTTCCATCAGCGGCAACACCACCAACATATACTATATGTCTACTCACACTATTAATACCGGCTACACCGTTTGTTATTTCCCATGCATCTACCTTAGCATCTTCATTGTTAGAAACCAATCGTTCTACGCGACCATCCAAATGAAACATATCTGTATAACCAACCTGCTTCCATCCTCTGCCTTTTGGTTTTGGGGTGGTATGCCACGCACGTATGTCGGCAGATGTTACATTTCTACCTTCGGGCGTTGCTGTGCAATGTATTACAAGATATTGTATAGTATTCATGGTTTTTATTGTTAGAAAAAAGCAAGGGCGTTACACCCTTGCTTTTTTGTATGTATTATCTATTATTCACCTGTTAATTGAGTAAGTTCAATAATTGCTGTTTTGGTAGGATCAGCAGTTACTGTTATTGTTACAGTTCCTGTTCGTTGCGCTCCTGCATTAGCAGCTGCTGTTACGGTAATAGCATTACCAACCAAGTTAATTGTAAATCCTGTACCTGTTACTTCTGCTGTAAACGCACTCGATGCAGTAATTGCTGCTAATTTAGATTCACCTGCTGCAGCAAAACTCATAGTTGTAGGAGTTACTGTTATGCTTTCGTTTTCTGTAGCTGCAAAATCACTTACTATAGCACCAATAGCTTCTTCTTTAAGAGGCAAGCATATAAACATATGGCGGAAGTTTACAAGGTTTTCTTGCGTTTCCGGATTGTTCTTCGCTTCGCTTAGGTAAGCCTGTGTAGTACCAGTAGCACGCATCATTCGTGGCGCAAAAAATGCTACCGATGCTTGTCTGTCTGTATCACCGGGAACACTAGCAAATGGTAATTTAGCTTTTGTACTTACCGTGTAGTAAGGAGAATCTTCGTATTGATATACCTCAAAACCATATAGGTTCGATATTTTTCCGGTAGTATAATTATAGTATTGTTCTGCAAATTTTTGATCTACTGTCAACAAATCATTAACATGGTCAGAACACAATACCAAAATACGCCCTGCTACAGGAACTTTCATTTTATCAAACACTTTTTTAAGTGCAATAATATCGTTTCGCGTACATATTTTACGTGTGCCATCAGAAGCCGTAACTCCGGTTGTTAACAACACTGGTGTTTTTGCGGCATGCGATGACGGTGCAAGTGCATGCAAAGCTTTCGCATATTTTTTCTGATCTATACTCTCTCTATGTCGCTCTATTACACTACCCATTTTGTCGTATGTTATAGCATACAACTCATCATCTGTTACCCGTGTAGCTTTTGTCTGAAATTTATCAAGCGATATAGCCTTGTCTGCATCATTTAAATTTTCAATACCAATAGGGTAGGTTGTGTTGTTTACTAATACAGTCGGGTCTCCACCTAAATTAACAAAATGTATCACGTCGTTTTGTGCATATTGATCATACGAACGTATTCTGTTAATCCAACCAAGAGACTCCATTGAGTTTCTAAATGCTTTAATCATTTCGCCGGTCCATACTTCTGCATAAATACCTGCCATTAAAACACCTTTTTCTCCTTTAGGAGCAAATGCTCCAACAGCATTCATAGCTACTGCACCCATCACAGGAGCAACACCAAGAAGCATAGCGATTATACCGCCTGTCAAACAGTTGAACATCACGGCAAATAAAAATCCAAATTTTTTCATCTTTTTTTCTATTATTTTAGTTATACATACAATTTTGGTTCATACCCGTATTCAGCTTTAAATAAAGCCATATACTGTTCTTTGTCTTCAGAACGCATAGCTTCCAACTTATCAGTCGGAACATCGCTCAGTTTTTTGTACTCAACCTTTTTACTATCACCACCACTTCCAATAAAGTCAGTTGGCTTAGAAGCAGGCTGTATCGAATCAAGAGTTTTATTCAACAATTCTATACCTGCAGTTTTTCCAAGAGTAACAAAATGCTCTTTTTTATCTGCTGTAATTTTTTTCGCCTGTATAGCAGCTTCTACAGCCAATACAATAGCGTTATTTTTTTGCTCCTGCACAGCAAGTTCAAGTTCGCCAACTCTACCTGCAGTGCCTTGCAATTCAGAAATTTTCTGCAAAATTTCTTGTTCGGTTGCCACTTCCGGCAAACCTAATTTTAATGCAATAGTTTTCATATTATTATCAATGTTTAAGTTACATACTAATTCAGGAATAAAATGTTCGTTTCCTTCCGATAGGTTAATTATCTTACCATCTTTATATAGAGCAAGTGCATCGTCATTAGCACCCAAGTCAACAATACTTACCTCTACAAGTTTTGATTTCGTAACTGTAGCTCTACGCTGCCCTGGCAATATGTATTCAGCAGAATCACTCATTTCCACAACATCAAGTCCGGGACTTACCATTTTAAGAGTTCCGGCATCCCATTTTGCTTTTATCGATCTACTAAACTCATCAGTCTCATCAAATACAACAGTACCTAACAAATTGTCGCCATCTACTATTATATCTTCAACCCTGCCAAGCGGCAATACTTCATCTTTAGTACCACGCCATGGTCTATTGTGCATCCACAACAAAATAGGATTGCGTTTGTACTGCGTCAAATCTATACCTTCAGTAAGCACTCGCGAACCATAACTATTTACTCGTGAATTTGAAATTACAACTTTGCTCATTTTTATTTCATTTATTAAATCACAGCAAAACTATCTACACGCGTAGCAAAAAAAAAATAAAAGTCGTACCATAATTTTCTATAGTACAAGCATTAACCAAGTTTTTTACCCTACCCGAAAATACAAGTATTTTCGCCTAAAAAGCATTAATATGAATAATACAAACAAATCTGAAAAAAAGGAGCTCGCACGTATATTATATATGCAAGGACAGCAACAAAAGCACATATCAGAGAGCACCGGAATATCACAACAAACAATTACTAAATGGGTAAAAGATGGAAATTGGGAAGCACAGAAAGCTGCTCAAAATATTACACGACCAGAACTTGTAAACAAACTATTGTCAGCAATAAACAAAATACTCGACCAGGTTTCAAATTCAGATGATCCTACGGCAATTGGTGGGTTAAGTGATAAATTATCAAAATTTGCTTCAGTAATAGAAAAGCTCGATAAAAAGGCAAACATAGTAGACGCTATCGAAGTTTTTATGGCTTTCAATAAATGGATACAATATCGTCAATCATTTGACAAAGAAATTACTCCGGAACTCATCAAAGCAATCAATAAGTATCAAGACTTATACATAAGTGAACATATTACAAAATAATGGGATTAGCACAAAACAAAGAGGCATTAGACAGGTGGAAACACCACTGCAAGTCTGTACAAGAACTTACGGTAGTAAATAATACCGAAAGCAAACAACAGCAACTTGCACGCATAGAACGTGCAAGAAAAGACTATGCTTTTTTTGTTGAATATTATTTTCCTCATTTTGCTAAGGTTAAAACTGCTAAGTTTCAAATTCAAACAGCAAATCAAGTGCTACAAAACAAAAACTTGAAAGCAGTATACAAATGGGCACGAGCACACGCAAAAAGTACTCACCTGTGCACTATGATTCCGCTATGGCTTAAATGTCAAAAAACTCGTGAAATAAACGTAATGGTTCTTGTTGGAAAATCACAAGAAAGTGCCGACACACTTCTTGGGGACCTACAAGCAGAATTACAATTCAACCAACGATATATTCACGATTTTGGCAAACAACACAATGCCGGACACTGGCAAGAAGGTGAGTTTGTAACACAAGACGGATGTGCATTTTTCTCTCGAGGTCGCGGACAATCACCTCGTGGTTTACGATATAGAGACAACAGACCTGACTATATTGTAATTGACGACTTAGACGACGACGAGCTAGTAAACAACGAATCGCGCGTAAGCAAAATGACTGATTGGGTTAAAGAAGCTCTGTTTGGTGCTCTCGACGGTGGGCGAGGTAGATTTATTATGATTGGTAACCTTATAAGCAAAAATAGTGTACTCGCTCGAGTTGCCGACACACAGGGTGTTGTAGTATCGCAAGTAAACATATACGACAAACAAGGTAACGTATCGTGGGAAAGCAAGTGGACAAAACAAGAAGTTGTTGCAATGGAACAATTCATGGGATATCGCTCTTTCCAAAAAGAATGTATGAACAATCCAATATCTGAAGGGGCTGTATTTAAAAACAACTGGATACAATGGAAAAAGCCACTACCACTTGCTAAATACGAAAGCATTGTTGCATATTGCGATCCGAGCTTTAAATCATCTTCAAAAAATGATTATAAGGCAATTAAAGTATGGGCAAAAACAGGAACAGAACTGCATCATTTACGAGCATTTGTACGACAATGTTCTATTGGCGAAATGGTACGATGGTTTTACGACTTGCACGAATCACTGCCGGAATCAGTAATATGCGACTATTATATTGAAGCTAATTTTCTGCAAGATATGATACTCGACGAATTTACAGTTGAAGGTAACAAACGAGGATATCAACTACCAATAAGTCCTGATAAACGTAAAAAACCCGATAAATTTCAACGAATTGAAGCTATAAGTCCGCTATGGGAACGGGGTTTTGTGTTTTACAATGCAGACATGCAAAACGATAGAGATATGCTAAGCGGTATAGAGCAGCTATTATGTTTTGAAAAAGGAACCAACACACACGATGACGCACCCGATGCCGATGAAGGTGCTATTTACATATTGCAAAAACGTACTCGTGTAGAAACATTTATACCAAGATTTGGAAAAAGAAATTCAAGTAAATATTCATATTAATTATATAATTATGCTCATAGAATTAATAAAATCAATACGTAAACGCAAGTATTCAAAACTGGTAACTGAAGCTATTGAAAAAGCTAACTATTTTAGAAATAAAACCGGATACAAATGTCTTGTTTTAGTTATTAAAGGTAAACCAACAGTAGTAACTAAAAAAGAACTCAAAGACCGCATCAAAAAAAATGAGTTTAAAAAAGGAACTACGATTCAAGATTTAGAAAAAATAGCACTATATAAAACTACATAAAATGGCATTTCTCGAAATTACAGACTACAAAGCTGTAGCAGACGATAAAACACTGTCTGTTATTCACCAACAAAGCACAACAAACTTGCAGCGTGCCGAAAAATATGCTGCTGAAGAAGTTAGTTCTTATTTAAGAAGTAAGTATAATATGACTCAGGCATTTGCTCTTACCGGTGATAATAGAAATCAGCAACTTGTAATGATAATGTGCGATATTGCTTTATATCATCTTATCTCGTGGTTACCACTGAAAATGGGCTTTGAAATTCGCGAGATACGATACAAGCGTGCAATTGAATGGCTCGAGAGCGTACAGGCTGGTAAAGCTTCACCCGAATTGCCACCACTAATTGATTCTGAAACGGGCGAAGATATAGGTAATCCCATGAAGTGGGGGAGTATGAACAAAAACAAATACGACTGGTAATTATGCATTCACAAGAACTTCTTAAACGGTTAGAAAGCAGCGATAAACAACGAATAAAATCGATGCTTATAGAACTTGTTGCAAAAACACAATATCTTACCAAAAAAGATATAAATACATGGCGACAAGCATGGCAAATGGCAATTAATATAGAAAATCCACAGAGGTCAAATCTATATGATGTATATACAGACGTAGATATAGATCTCCATCTAAGTGGATGCGTTGGTCAACGCCGAGACTTTGTGTTGAAAAAATCATTCAAACTCGTTGATTTTAATACACAAAAAGAAGATAAAAACATTACCGAACTGTTCGAAGAAGAATGGTTTAAAAATTTTTGCGAAGAAATACTTAACTCTCGCTATTGGGGGCATTCACTAGTTCAATTGGGGGACATCGTAAGCGTTATTGGTAAGAAAAAATTTGCTGATATAACACTGGTACCGCGAAAACATGTTATACCGGAATATGGTGTGATAGTTAAAGAAGTGGGAGACGAACCAAAAAAAGGAATTGACTATCGTACAGGTTCTATTGCCGATTGGGTTATTGAAGCAGGAGGAAAAAAAGATTTAGGGTTATTTCTTAAATGTGCACCTCAAACACTACCAAAAAAGAACATGCTTGGGTTTTGGGATGCATTTGGCGAAATGTTTGGAATGCCTATACGCATAGGGAAAACAACAAGCAGAGACTCTAAGGAAATAACTAAAGTAGAACGTATGCTTTCCGATATGGGTGCTGCAGCGTGGGGACTTTTTCCAGAAGGTACCGAAATTGAAATCAAAGAAACGCAACGTGGAGACGCGTTTGAAGTATATGACAAACGGGTAGAACGTGCAAATTCTGAAATAAGTAAAGGTATACTCAATCAAACTATGACAATAGACAACGGTGCAAGCAAAAGCCAAGGCGAAGTTCATTTAGAGATATTTCAGAATGTTGTAGAACGCGACGCTGATTTTGTAAAAGATATTGTAAACAATAAGCTTATTCCTATAATGAGTAAGCATGGATTTGGTGTAGAAAAATATAAGTTTCAATGGGACGAATCTATAGATTACACACCCGAACAGCAAATACAAATAGATACTCTAATGGTTCAAAATTTCGATATAGATCCTCAATATTTTGCCAAAAAATACAATATACCAATTATAGGAAAAAAAGAAGCATCTGACACTAATTTTTTCGAATAAGCCCCTCATACCATGAGGGGCTAAACAATGCATTAGTATCGTTGTATGGCGAACATGATTTACATCTTGCAAAAAAAACAGCAGAACAGCGTGTTTTTATCGATGCTGCTGAGTATATATATAAAAACAAAGGATTTACACCCGAAGACTTAAAAAAGGCTCCTGTACGCAAATTAATAGAAAATATTAATAGTGTGCTTACTCAAGCTATTTCCGAAGGATTGCTAGATAATTCTATAAAACACGAAGTTGGCGAAGATATTAAAGAATCACTCATGAACAATGTGTGGTTATTTTCAGGAATGAAAACATATTATCAATGCATAGAAGCTTCAGCTATGCTTGTATCTGCAGATGGAAAAATTAAACCATTCAATGAGTTTAAAAATGACGTGATTGCTATTCACGAAAAATACAACGAGCGATATTTGCAGAGCGAATATTTATTTGCAACACATTCGTCGCTTATGGCAGCAAAATGGAACGACTTCGAACAAGATGGAGACCGGTATAATCTTCAATATAGAACTGCAGGAGACGAACTCGTTCGCGAATCGCACCAAATACTACACAACACAACATTACCTATTAACGACACATTTTGGGATTCGTATATGCCTCCTCTTGGTTGGCGATGCAGATGCACTGTAGTGCAGGTGCGTAAATCAAAATACAAAATATCAAATTCTTCCGAAGCTGCAATAAAAGGAGAACAGGCTACTACGCAATTAGACGCTAATGGAGTAAACAAAGCAGCTATGTTTCGATTCAACCCGGGTAAAGAAAAAATAGTCTTTCCTAACAAACACCCATATATGCCTCGCGAGAGCAGTCCGCAAGATGTAAAACAAGCGGCAAAAATAATTGAAGAAACTAATGAAAAATGGGAAACCATTGAAACATCTAATGGAACAGTAAGAGTGAGTTCTTTACATGGTAAAAATGAAAAAGATGAAAATATTCTAATAGCGAAATACTTCGCCGAAAAATATAATCAACACATAGATTTAATTGCAAATAAACACTCTCAACCATCTGCTGACGCTTACAACAAATCAAGAAAAATTGAACAAGAATACAAAGTAAGCGTAGGCACATTCAATTCTATCGACAAAAGATTACATGCAGCAAGCAAACAATCACCATATGTTGTTGTGAAAATTAAAGAAGATTTTAACAAAAAAATTGTAAAAGAAGCAATTTGCTCAAGGGTTTTAAGGTCTAATATAAAAGAAGTTATCGTGTTATATAAAAATAATGATATAACCTTAACAAGAGATATGATTATTAAAAGAGATTTTGAACTATAGCAAAAAAGGCAACAACCAAAGTTATTGCCTTTTCTGTGGGGCTGAGGACGAAGCCACAACCATTATTTTACAAATATAATATAAAAAATATATAAAAGTCAAACAAATGGGAATATTTAATACTATTAAAAAAAATATACTTAGAGATATTAAGGTAGAATTAACCGAAGAGTTTGATAGAAACTTCGAACGTAAAGGTTTTTTTACAAATAGATGGAGTGAACGTAAACGTCAAAATGTAGGAACACTATTGCAAGCTACAGGTACATTACGTAAATCTATTCGTTCTAAAGTTGAGAATG
>JAJUFK010000178.1 GCA_029266015.1 Bacteroidota bacterium | reverse complement strand
GCATTATAATTAGGTTCTTGTGCAATTTCAGGTACTTGTTCTGTATATTTTACAGTGCCTTGTTCATCAAGAATTATTACTGCTCGCGAATGAAGACCTTTTAATGGACCACTTGTTATTTCTAATCCATATGATTTGCCAAAATCACCCGTGTTGAAATCAGAAAGATTTATAACATTTGTTAACCCTTCGGCACCACAAAATCGAGCTTGGGCAAAAGGTAAATCACGTGAAATACACAATACCACAGTATTAGGTAAAGAGTTTGCATGTGAGTTAAATGCTCTTACAGATGCAGCACATACTCCTGTATCAATACTTGGAAAAATATTTAATACAACTTTTTTTCCTTTATAATCTGAAATTGAAACTGTTTGTAAGTCGGTAGTAACCAACTGTACGTTAGGAGCTTGTGAACCTATTGCAGGGAGTGACCCAATTGTTTGTATTTCGTTTCCTTTCAATGTAATTGTTGCCATGAGTTATATGTTTTATAAGTTACTTATTTTATAGAAAATACACCTAAATATTAGGTATTTGCTTTACTAGTATGACTTTTAGATTGTAAAGACCTTACACGTTATTTGCAAAAAATTATTTGTATTATACTTAAACAAAAGACCTATTATATATTTTTTTGAAATAAAAGAGTTGTTTTATAATTACTTACATTTATAATGTTCCCATTCATAACCTATATCAACAAGGCATAAACCAAGTGCAGGGATAGATGTTCCTGCATTTTGTCTGTTTTTACTTTCAATAATGGTACAAAATTCAGGAATACTTGTTTTACCTCTGCCAACATCTATTAAAGTTCCCGTAATTGCTCGTACCATATTTCGCAAAAAACGGTTTGCGGTAATTGTAAAAATTAACAAGTCTCCTTTTTGTTCCCATTTAGCATAAGTAATTGTACAATTATTGTTGTTTACATCAGTATGTAATTTACTAAAACTTGTAAAGTCGGTATATGTTTGCAAAAGTGCCGCAGCATTATTCATTGCTTCTATATTGAGCGGATATGAATACAACCATGTAGTTTCTTGCAAAAATGGATTTTTTTGCAGACTGAGTGTGTAGGTATATGTGCGCCATAGAGCCGAAAATCGAGCGTGAAATTCGTTATTGACTTTAAAAATGGTATAAATAACTATATCATGCGAAAGCATTTTATTGAGTTTGTATTGTACATCGGTACAGTTTATTTCATGAGTAATATCAACATGAGCATAATAATTAGAAGCATGCACACCGGTATCTGTTCTGCCTGCTCCAATTATTTCAATAGATTCACCAATAATTTTGCTTAAACATTCTTCAATACATGCTTGCACAGAAATGGCATTTGGTTGTGTTTGCCAACCATGAAATCGAGTTCCGTTGTATGCTAAATGTATACAGTACCGCATAATTTGTATGAGTAATTTGTAATTGCATACAAATGTACATAAAAGCAATAAAAACCGAGAACAAATGTTATAGTGTTAAAAAAAAATAAAAAAAAAATACTTAAAACTTCAAATCTTGTGGTATTTTCGTTGAATTAATTTCAAAACATGGAATCTCGTTTTGCTGTAATTATTCAAAAACACAGACTTATAGGCTGGGTGTTGGCAGCATTTGATATTGTTAAAAATGCCGACAAAGACTTTTATGAGCCTGTAGAATATTTATTGCCCGAATCAAATACAAAATATACAGCATCGTACGAAAAAAAAATTGTTTCATTAATTGCTAAATATGATGAAAAACAATTATTTACAAAATTTGCGAAGAAAAAAAAAGATGCACAAAAAGATTTTTTAGAGAAAGTAAAAGAAGATTATTTTACCGAAGAGATTCGTCCCTATATTGAAAAACATATATATGAATGTTTTAAAATTATTAAAGACCATGCAGTGCCTTTATATCTTCGTGAAGGTGAAGCAAATTTATATTCGGAAGATTTAATTACATATCCTACAAATGCACCGCAAGTAACATTTAATTTTAATAAAACACAAACAGGATTGGAGTACGGATTAGATGTAGTTGTTAATTCTAAACCTATTTCTTTAATAGGTAAACCTTTTGTTGTATTATCTAATTCTCCGGGACTTATAATTATTGAAAAAACATTGTATCATTTACAAACAATTGATAGTAAGAAACTTTTACCTTTTTTTAATAAAAAGCAGATAGTTATACCGCAAAAATTTGAACAACAGTATTTTGACACTTTTGTACTAAACTGTATTAAAAATTTTACGGTTACAAATAAAGGATTTGATATAATTGATATTTATGAAAAACCAACACTTACCGCAAGTATAGTTCGTGATATTCAAAACAATGCTGCTATAGAATTTGGTATTTCTTATAGAAAGTGGAAACTTAATGATTTTGGTATTACACAACCGTATTCTGTAGAATATACCAATATAAAAAATGTTCCTAAATATGTACGAGTTCATCGTAATTTTGAATTTGAAAAAGAATTTGCATCAATACTTTTACAAGAAAATTTGATACATGAAGGAAATTTATGGAAGGTTAAAGGGTATAATTCAGATGGATATTATGATATTTTACAATGGATACGTGAACATAAGCAAATAATAGACTCTTATGCTATTGAAATATTTGATGAGTCTGATAAGAAAATACAAAATTTACAAGCACACATTGATATTTCGGTATCTTCAGATTCTATTGATTGGTTTGATGTTCATGCAATAGTGTCATTTGGTGAATATAAAATACCATTCAAACGGTTACGTCGAAACATTTTGCAAGAAGATCCGGTAGTAATTTTGCCTGATAATCAAATAGGTATAATTCCAACAGAATGGTTTGCACGATTTAAGGATTTATTTTTATTCAGTTCTAAAAATCAAGACCCTGAAGTTTTTACTCTTAAAACAATTCATTATAAAACAATTCAGCGTTTGCCGGTTGATTTTAGCGATGCCTTGAAAACACGATTTTTGAATATAGATACTAATGGTATTCGTGACAATGAAGTGCCTGCTGAAATTCAAGCTACTTTAAGACCTTATCAAATAGAAGGATATCGGTGGTTATGTTATCTTGATGCTAATAATTTTGGTGGTTGTTTGGCTGACGATATGGGTTTAGGTAAGACATTACAAACAATTACATTGTTACAGCGAGTAATTAATGTTCAAAAAGAATCAAATCAAAAACCTACCAGTTTAGTAGTTGCTCCTGCATCTATTGTTCACAATTGGTATAATGAATTTAAAAAGTTTGCTCCAGGTATTAAAATATTTAAATATGAAGGAAACGATAGAAACAAAGAAGTAATGTATTTTAAGAAATATCATGTTGTAATTACAACCTATGGTTTGTTGCGAAATGATATTGAAAGCTTTGAAAGGTTTCCGTTTTATTATATTATACTTGACGAAAGTCAAATGATAAAAAATCCGGATTCAAAAATTTATAGTGCGGTTTTGCGTTTACAATCTCAACGTAAATTAGTACTTACCGGTACTCCAATTGAAAATTCTTTAATTGATTTATGGGCCCAACTTAATTTTGTGAATCGTGATATGCTTGGTAGTTTGGCTTTTTTTAAAGAGCATTTTATAAAAGGTACCGAAAAACAAAATGAATTAATAGAAAATCAATTAAAAAAAATTGTAAAACCATTTATTTTCCGTCGCGAAAAACAAGAAGTAGCAAAAGATTTACCACCACTAACCGAACAGGTTCGTATATGTAAAATGAGTGATGAGCAAGAAAAAATCTATGAGACCGAAAAATCAAAAGTTCGTAATATGATTTTTGAAACTATTGAAAAAGAATCGTTTCAAAAGTCAACTATAAACGTATTGCAAGCTCTTATGAAGCTACGCCAAATAGCAAATCATCCACAATTAATTGAAGGATTATCAGGTAATTCAGGTAAATTTGATGAGGTGATACGGGTATTGCAAAATTTAATACATAATCATAAAGTTCTTATATTTTCTTCGTTTGTAAAGCATTTAGATTTATTTAAAGATTATTTTGCTTCTCAAGGAATATCATATGCATATCTCACTGGTAGTACTAAAAATAGAGAACAAGTAATTCAGGAATTTCAAGATAATGATGAGTGTAAAATCTTTTTAATTTCTATAAAAGCCGGTGGAGTAGGTTTGAATTTAACTAAGGCAGATTATGTATTTATATTAGACCCTTGGTGGAATCCTGCTGTTGAAAATCAGGCAATTAGTAGAGCTCATCGTATAGGGCAAAAAAATAATGTGAATGTTTATAGGTTTATTTCTGAAAATACAATTGAAGAAAAAATTCAACGATTGCAACGAAAAAAATCAGAATTGGCTAAAAATTATATATACGAAGAACACTCTATCCCATTTACACAAGAAGAAGTTTCTTATTTAGTGGAATAGAGTGAAAAGTGCAGTATTTTTTTGTAATAAGTATTATAATTTACCACTTTCTGCAAAATCAATTCGAATTAATGGGAATCGAATTTTAATCGCATCTATTTGTGCAAGAGGCACCGAAGAATCTACACGTAAACTGGTAATTTTATTTAAACTGTACAAAGCTTTTATATCAGTAACTTTTGAGTTGTAAACAATAATGTTTGTTAGTTTTTTGCATTGTGATAATGGTGTTAAATCACTTACTTGAGTAAATGATGCATCTAAATCGGTTAATTCAAAATTAGCTCCTAATGCATCTAATGATGCAATTTTTGTGTGTGCAATATTTAAACGTTTTAGTTTCCAAAGTCTCGAAATAGTTGTTATATCAGTTACTTGTGTATATGAAATATCTAAACGTTCTATAGAGGCACACATGTTGAGTGATGTAATGTCTGAAATTGCAGTTTTAGAAATTTGTAAATCTTTTAAATCAGATTTATTCGATACAAAATTGATATCAGTTACAGAACTTCCCGAAAGATTAATTTTTTTGAGTAAAATTAAATTCTGTAATGCAGAATAGTTTACAATGTTTGTACAATTTGCAGCACTGAATTCAACTAATTTTGTGCATTGTTCTATAAATTGTAATTGAGTTATACCTTTACAATCAGAAATATCTAATTCTCGTAGTTCTTGAAGATTTTGTAATACAGCTACATTTCCATCGGTAGCTTGTGAATTTTTTTGTATATCGAGTACTCGCAATTTTTTTAAATTTTGTATTGGTTCGTAATTTGGAAAAGTATGATTATTACCTGCTAATATTAGTTCTTT
>JAJUFK010000369.1 GCA_029266015.1 Bacteroidota bacterium | reverse complement strand
CCTAAATAACTTAAAACAAAGTTGTTTTGAGACAAATGCAATTTTTTTTGTAATTCTATAACTTTTTGTTTTGATATAACCTTAGAATCAAAATGTTCTAAATCGGCACAACAAGGAATAACAGTAATTGGAGTGGAATTTTTTTTGTACACATTCCATGTTTCAATTTCATGTTTTCCTGCATGAGTTAAACTTATAATATGTGAAGATTTTGCAATATACTTTTTTTCGAGTTGTTTAAAATGTTTATAAATAGTCTTATATACAGGATTTTTTACATTCCAAATTCCTCCATCAATACGTTCGTCGGCCCAAAAACCACGCATATCAAAAATCCAAGGCAATCCAAATTTTTTATTACAATATAAACCCACTTGAGCAGCTATATAACTTCGACAATGAATTAGTGAAATTGCATGAGTTTTAATTATACGAGAAGCTTGTTTTTGCAGCTGTTTTATATCATACATGGTTGAAAACACAGCAGGCTTTGCTGTATAAGGTATTGGATACCATTGAATTGAATTTTTTTGTAATAATTTTGCCACATGGTTATTTCTATGTTCAAATACTTGAGGCTTTTCACAACTAAGAAGATGAATAGAATATCCTTTTTTCTGCAATCCAATTAAGTACGGAATAACCTGTGATTGACCTAAATTATCGGTCATACCATCGTATGAAATATATAAAACAGATAGTGCCATAGCTTATTTTGACATTACAATATTCTCTTCCAGAAATCTTTGCACCAGTATCATACACCAAATTCTATTGTATAAAAACTCGTGTTTATGTACCAAATAGTTTTTTACAATAGATTGTACTATAGTAGGATTAAATATACCATGTTTCTTAATACAAACAGGATTTAAATAATCATGAATTAAAAATTGTAAATCATTTTGTAACCATGAGTGTAAAGGAATTGAAAACCCCCACTTTGGACGTTGAAACAATTCTGCAGGAATATAATCATACAATACTTGTTTGAGTAAATATTTATGAATATTGTTATGTATTTTTAATGATTCATCTAAATTTAATGCAAATTCTACAATAGTATAATCAAGCAATGGCACTCTCGATTCTAATGAATATCGCATTGATGCTCTATCAACTTTTGTTAGTAAATCTTCGCATAAATAATACCTCATATCGAAAAATGCTTGATTTTCGCGAACACTAAGAGGTCTACATACATTTGCATATTCTTGTAACTGTATTGCATCAGATGTATATTCTACAAGTAGTTGTGCTATTTCTTTGCGACTAAAAAAACCTTGTTCTTGTGAAAAGATATGACTAGGTTTATGGTCATAACTCGGATAATTAATCATACCGGCTCTATGTTTCAAACTATTGTTTCCACATTTCATAGCAAATGCTAATGGCCTTCGTGCAATTTTTAGCAATGGATTTTCTAGTCGCTGAGCCCAATTATATGCGCCATATCCCATAAAAAGTTCATCACCGCCATCACCCGAAAGCGTCATAGTAACTTGTGAGCGTGCCAGCTGAGAAACCATCATAGTAGGAATAGCAGAAGAATCGGCATATGGTTCGTCATATACATGCAATATATCATGAACCAATGTAATAGCATCTTTTTCAGTAACAAGTAATTCGGTATGATTAGTACCTAAATAATTTGCTATACTGCGAGCATACTCGGCTTCATTATATTTACTGTGCTCAAATGCAATGGTAAATGTTTGTAATTTACTGCTAATATTACGTTGAGCTACAGCGGTAACTAATGAAGAATCTATACCTCCGCTTAAAAAAGTACCATAGGGCACATCACATTTTAATCGTAAACGTACCGATGATTCTATTAAATCACGCAAAGTTTCTTTTGCCTGATAATAATCGGTAATACAGTCTTTTTGAAATTTAGCTTGAATATTCCAAAATTGTTGTATAGATAGGGTATTGTTTTGAATGGTGAGAGCAGAACCAGCCGGAAGTTTAAAAAT
>JAJUFK010000433.1 GCA_029266015.1 Bacteroidota bacterium | reverse complement strand
TTGGCAATCTCTTGGGAACTAAATTTTTTTGTTTTCATAATACAGTTTAAAATTAATACTTTTTTTATACTTTTAAACTGTCCGGTTTTTGGGGGAGCTTACAATGGCGCAGGCAATAGTTACAACACTCTGTTTTATTCATATGTTGATGATAATGTAAAACCAAATTATGTATATTATTATAGATTACAACAAATAGATTATAATGGTAATTTCTCATTTTCACCTATTACATCTATATATTATAAATATGATAAAATTTTATGTTCGCTATTGCCTTACAAAAAAAATATATGGCATGTAAAAGTTAAAGGCAATACAAATCCTAACATACAATACTCTATATTTCATATAAATGGTAAATTAATTGAAAATAAATCTATAGATATGAAACTGTGTAATGAAAGTGATTGTACAATTGATTTTTCAAAATATTCAGCAGTAAACGCTATGTATTTTATTGTTATTTCTGTTGATAATCAACAATTTCAACATACTATTATAGTGCAACCATAATAACAATCAATTACATATTACTTACATCTTAATAAACTTTTTACTAATTATTTTTCCTTTTACCTCTATTTCCAGAATATACAATCCCTTAGGTACATTTTGTGTATTAATTGTGAATACCCCATTTTGTAAATAGTACATTTCGTTTGAAACAATATGACCAAACGAATTTATTATACGTACTTGTATAGTACTTTCTACAGTTTTAGTAAACGAAACAACAATATATTCTGTACATGGATTTGGATATACTATGAGAGAATAATTTGGATTGATATATAACGTATCATATTGTTGTATAGGAAAATACAAAACAGTATCAACATTTGAAAAATAATGATATTGACTTACAACTGTAATTGGTTGTATTGCATATTGAGAAAAAGTTCCATAATTTTTTACACTATACCAATTATATGGTATAAACATAGTTCCAATACTATTTGTAAAAGAATTATGAATACTGTATACGCTAATATTGGTATCATAATCACGCAAATCAAAACATAATCCGGCAGAAAAAGTTTCACCTATAGGTAT
>JAJUFK010000182.1 GCA_029266015.1 Bacteroidota bacterium | reverse complement strand
GGTCTATATACGTCGCATGCTACAAGAAGTGGTTTTTTGCCTTGTTTGTTTTTAAGCATATGAGCCAATTTACCCGACATGGTAGTTTTACCCGAACCTTGTAATCCGGCCATAAGAATAATTGCAGGTGAACCTTTGGTGTTAAGTTCTGTTTTGGTTCCTCCCATAAGTAACGCAAGCTCATCATGAACAATTTTTGTCATCATTTCGCCCGGTTTTACAGCCGTTAAAACATTTTGACCAAGTGCTTTTACTTTTACGTCTTCGGTAAATTGTTTTGCAATTTTATAATTTACGTCGGCATCAAGCAAAGCCCGACGTACTTCTTTGAGGGTTTCGGCTACGTTTATTTCGGTTATTTTTCCATACCCTTTGAGTAATCTGAATGACTGTTCTAAGCGTTCCGATAAATTTTCGAACATATACTATTGTTTTATAGTTTTACTTGCGGCAAATATCGGTAAGTTAATTGAAAATACAAAATCATATTATAATGTACCTATTGTTAGTCTTCCATTTCTACAATAGGTGAGTTAATTTCGAATTGTAGATATGTTATTGGTTTACCTTGAGCTAAATAACCTTGTTCGTAAAACGTTTTTATTTCTAAGATTTCGTTTATAACAGTAGATTCATATAAATTGTCGGTAGCAATGAGTATTGGTTGTTTATTGAATTCTAATAGGCTTTTAGTGTATTCATATAATTCTTTACTGTCGGTTTTTAAATGAATTTTGCCATGTGGTTGCAGAATATTTTTGTACATATTCAAAAAACGGGGAGAGGTTAACCGTTTTTTTGTGCGTCGTTTTTCTTTTTGTGGATCGGGAAATGTAATCCAAATCTCTGATATTTCATCAGTTCCAAAAAATGATTCAAGAAATTCAATACGCGAACGTATAAATGCTACGTTTTGTAAAGAATCTTCTAATGCTGTTTTGGCACCACGCCAAAGTCTTGCACCTTTTATATCTATGCCAATACAGTTACAGTTTGGGTATTTTTGAGCAAGTTGTATTGTATATTCTCCTTTGCCGCATCCTAGTTCAAGAATTATTGGATTAGGATTTTTCCAATACAATTCACTCCATTTCTGTTTGTATTTGTAATTGGTATTAAAAACTTCATTGAATTGTGGTTGAATTACATGATCAAATGTTTCGTTTTCGGCAAAACGGCGTAATTTATCTTTTTTACCCATGTGATTATAATCTGATTATTCGAAAGCCAATTGATTTTATACCGGTTAATTCACATGATTTGTTTGTGCATCGCATAGCTTGTTCAAAACTGAACGTGTATGTACCCGGTTTGGGGAAGCGAATATTATGTTTGAAATTAAATTCATTTGAATATCCCCACCAACCTTTTCCCGTCCATTCTCCTTTATAATTTGCAAGCATACATTCCAGTGTGTCGCGAATGGTAAGAGAATCAGGAAAGGTAATTGTTGAAAATAAAAAGAGATTTGAATACATATAATCGTTTGTATTTTCAACAGTAACTTGTAATGTATATTGAGTTATAGTATCAGGAACTGTATATGAAAATGTAATAGGAGAGTCTTTGCTCCATGTAGCATTATCAATAGAGGTTTTTTCATTGTACACTTGTTTTGAATTGCAAGCGTAACATCCTAATATAGTTATAATAATACCAACAACAACAAATTTTGGTACTGTGTTAATTTGATTCCTGAGGTTTTTGACCATTATTATTCTGTTGATTTGGTTTTTGCTTGTGTTTATTAAATTGTTGTTTGTTATTGTTCTGTTGTTTGTTTTGAGTATTTCCTTGTTTATTTTGTACTTGTTCAGATTGATTGTGTTGTGTTTGTTTTTGTTGTTGATTGTTACCTTGATTTTTTTGTTGGTTTTGGTTTGGACGATTTTTTTGATTTTTTTGTTTGTCAAATCGAGTTAGGCTTTCTTGACCAACTACATTGGTATAATCAAATGAAACATCAACTTTTGCTTTTGATTGAGAGGCAATTTGTTCAGGACGTTCCGGTTTTATGCCTTTTTTGTTAAGATCTATAATTTCATGAATTTGATCAACCGTTAATTCTAAGAAATGAGGTATTTCATCTTTTTTGAAAAAATACCACATTATTCGTTTATATACATCGGTTTTTGCATGAGTAGCTTTTACGTCTGAAAATTCAAGTGCTATGGTAGTATCAGGAAAATCTTTGCGGGCATCCATATAACTTGCAAGTTCATAGTTAAGACAGCATTTTAATTTTCCACATTGTCCGGCAAGTTTTTGAGGATTTAAAGAAATTTCTTGATAACGAGCCGAAGTAGTAGAAACCGATACAAAATTAGATACAAAAGAAGAACAACATAAATCGCGACCGCAAGGACCAATACCACCTATTCTACCTGCTTCTTGTCGTGCTCCTATTTGTCTCATTTCAACTCGTATACGAAACTGTTCGGCAAGAATTTTTATGAGTTCTCTAAAGTCAACACGTTCATCGGCAATATAATAGAATATGGCTTTGGTTTTATCTCCTTGGTATTCTACATCGCCTATTTTCATTTGAAGTTTTAAATCTTTGGCAATTTGTCTTGATTTAATCATTGTTTTATGTTCCAAAGCTTTGGCTTCTTCCCATTTTTCAATATCATTTGGCTTTGCTTTTCTGTAAATTTTGGGAAACGTTTCGGGGACTTTAGTGCCATATACTTTACGGAGTTGTTCAAGTACTAATTCCCCCGTAAGCGAAACTATTCCTATATCATGTCCGGGAGAGGCTTCTACGGCCACTATATCGCCAACTTCTAAAGGCAGTTTTAAGTTATTTTCATAAAAATCTTTACGAGTGTTTTTAAATCGTATTTCAACCAAATTGTGTGTGGCAGGTATATGTTTAATGTCTTGTAACCAATTATAACAGTATAATTTAGAACTACCACTGCGTTTTGATGATGATTTTATTTTTTTTTCAATTTCTTCCGGTGTTACTGCAACCGGTTTATTGTGAGGTATATGTTGAATTGAATTATCTTCCATTGTTGAATTTGTATAAATATGTGCAAAAATAAAAAAACTTTATGAACGAAGCAGCAACATTATTTTAATAAACAAATCAAAGAATATGATTTTTGCATTCCCGTTTCGTTCAATATGGAAATGAGCATCGTTAAATTCTTTGGTAAGCTGAGCAATATTGCGTTCATTAATAAATACGTGAAATTTTTCTGAAAATTCTTTTTCCTTTTTATACAAATATACTATTTCTGATTTTTTATGATTAAGAATAAAATTCTCGCGAAGCATTTTTAATGAATATTCTAAAAATCCTTTTTGTTTTTCTCTTCCGGTTTCAGCAATAGATTCTACAATATTGTATAATTCGGGTACATTTTTGGCATATGCCATTCGCATAATTTGTGTAAAATAGTTGAAAAAATCGGAATTTGAATTTTCAAAACTGATTAATTCAAATGCTTTATAGTAATTTCCGTTTGCATTGTGAACCAACGTATCTAAATCTTCACCTTGTAAATTAAAATCGGTAGCAAGTTTTTGACGCATGCTTTTATCATCAATTTTGGGAATGCGAATAATTTGAGTACGAGATAAAATGGTTGCCATTAAATCTTCGGTATGCTCAGAAATGAGTATAAATAAAGTTTTTGCAGGTGGTTCTTCTATTATTTTGAGTAATTTGTTGGCACAAGTTTCATTCATTTTTTCTGCCATCCAAATTATCATTACTTTGTATTCAGCTTCGTAAGTCTTGAGGTTAAGCTTACGCATAATTTCTTTACTTTCTTCTTTTTGAATACTTCCTTGTTTGTTTTCTACACCTATATGAGCTAACCACATATCGAGACTCATGTATGGTTGTTGTAAAAATATTTCACGCCATTCTGTAATAAAATTATCGCTTACCGGGTCTTTTTTAATTTTAGAATTTGTGGCAACCGGAAATACAAAATGCAAATCGGGATGTTGTAATTTATTATACTTTAAACAACTTGGACAAACTCCGCATGAGTCAAATTCTTGTTTGTTTTCGCAGTTTATATATTGAGCATAGGCTATAGCCAATGAAAGTTTTCCTGAACCTTCGGGTCCATAAAATAACAGAGCATGGCTTATTCTATTGTTTTTAACTGTGTCTAACAGTTCTTGTTTTATTGTGTTTTGTCCAATAATATCAGAAAATAACATACTCTATGTATCTTAAAATGAATATCGTAAACCTGCCCTTATTATGGGGTTTTGTCTGTATGAAATACCGGGTTTGTATAAAACGTCATATAAAAGCATAAAATATGCAGTAGTATTAATCCCAATTGGACTTTCAAATCCACCCCCAATTGGTAAAGCATGCATTGTTTTCATAAAACCTTCAGTTGTCCATAATCTGCTTATTTCATATTCTAGATGTGCAAATGCACCAATTTCTAATTTGTATTCACCAAATGTGCGAGCACCATATAAAATTTGTTTTTCGTCGGTTTGTAATTGTTTAGCATATAATATAAAAGGAGAAAAACCTGCTAGAGCATTATCAATAAATGTATAACCTATTTCAGGTGAAAGATCAATAATAAGTATATTATTATATACATTTAATCCAATATTTCCTCCCGTTCTTATTTGAGCAAAACTATACGTGCTGAATACAAGTAGGAAAAAAAATATGTAATTCTTAGTGTTTTTTAAAATTTTGTTTGTGAACATTTCTAAAGTAATTATTTGAATATATTATTCTTACATAGAAGTTATATGTAAAATAATTTCTGCATAAAAATATAAAAAATTATTGAATTAATATGTTTTACATTACTCCATTCATTTTTTTAGCGTAATTTACATTGTAACGTATATCAATCTTATTTACGCATTGTGATTTCTCATTTTTTTTATATACTTGCATACATAAATTTAGTATAATGCTCAATTGGAATAGTTTGTTATCGCACAAGCGATTAGGAATTGATGAAGCTTTGAATACATCACAAGATGCCGCACGTTCACAGTTTCAACGCGATTATGATAGAATAATTTTTTCATCTCCGTTTCGTCGTTTACAAAACAAAACACAAGTGTTTCCATTGCCCGGTAGTGTATTTGTTCACAACCGTCTTACCCATAGTCTTGAAGTAGCATCGGTTGG